>JALOOB010000051.1 GCA_025454635.1 Anaerolineae bacterium | reverse complement strand
TCGAACCGCTCCTGGCCCATACGCTCCGCAAGCGCCTCAATGAACAAGGGACCGCGACCGTATACGATTGACCCGTACTCGCGGGGGGTGTACTCCCGCGCGGGCAGCCCCACCGGCCTCTCGTCGCGCTCGGTCCGCTCCCAGCGTGATCCCCAGGAGTCGCGCCAAGCTGACGCCGCGTCTTTGCCGTAGCGGTCCACGAAGTAGAGCCATGTCGCGTACTGCGTCACCGCTTCATCCAGCCACGGCTCATCGATTTGATCGCTGCCGACGAGGTTGTAGAACCATTGATGAGCGGCCTCATGCGCTACGGTGCTCTCCAGCGCGCGCCCGCGTTCCGGGTTGCCAGCGTCATACACCGCGGTGCTGATGCCGACCGCCCCCGGATACTCGATGCCCAAGGCAAGCATGGGCGTTGCGGCAACGTCGAACTCGGTGTACGGGTAGGGGCCGAGTCGCTCGGAGTAAGTCATAAGGGCGGCCGCGGCCGCATCCAACGCCGCGTCGCGGCGCGTCTCGTCGCCCGCGAGCGCGTAACTGTTAACGCGCGTCTCACCTACCTGGCGCGTCGCCTTCGTGTAGTCTGCGCTGGCCGCTACGAAGAAGTCGCGGGCTGGACCGAGCGCATAGGTGACGGTGTTCGCCGCCGGACCCTGCGCGCGCGCGATCTCCGTCCCGGTGGCGACCAGCGCGACATTCGCGGGCGCGGTCACGCGCGCTAGATAGAGGCTCGCGTCGTTGAAGCTCGTGTCGGCATTTTCGGGCGGGGTTTCAACGTTCCACCCTTCGTCATCATAGACGGGGATGGGGGCATAGGGCGTGTCGAGCGCGAGCACACCATCGGTGTAGCTGATTAGCCCGTAGCCCACGTCGAGGGTTTCCGGGACGGTGATTTCATAGCGCAAGCCGATCACCGCGCTCTCGCCGGGCAGGAGCGGTTGCGGCA
This sequence comes from Anaerolineae bacterium, assembly GCA_025454635.1. Taxonomy (GTDB): domain Bacteria; phylum Chloroflexota; class Anaerolineae; order CG2-30-64-16; family CG2-30-64-16; genus JALOOB01. Next base: position 19,656 of record JALOOB010000051.1, on the reverse strand, counting down.
AGGGCACGCGCAGCGCAGTCCCCTCGAACTTGATCTCCGTTTCGACCGCGGCACCGTTCACGGTAACGTCCGACACCTCCATCTTGCCGCCGAGCGCGTTCGGGAAGAGGCGCAGGTAGATATCGTCGAGCGCCGTCTCCTCGCGGTTCGTGTAGCGCACTTGCTGCTCGCCTTCGATACGGGTCATGCTCGGGTCGATTGCCAGAGCGATGCGGTATTCACTGGCGCCGGCAAGCTGGTCGAGCGTGGCGCGCTCGGACTGGATGAGGCTGCTGCGGTAGACGTCGCGGTCGCCCCAGGCCGGGCCGAAGATGGGCGCTGGCGGCGCAGGCGTCGCAGAAGGCGCCGGTTCCGCGGGCGGAGTCGCGGGTTCAGAGGTGGCGGGCGCCCTCGTTGCGGGCGGCGCGAGCGTCAGGGTGGGGGACACGAGCGGCAGTGTCGACCGCTGCGGTGTCGTAGCAGGCGCGCAAGCGGAAAGGGTCAGGGCCGTCGCGAGGAAAAAGGCCCGCGCAAGGTGGCGGACAGGATGAGCCATTAATCGCTCCAGGGGTGATGGCCGGGCGGGAGCACGGCGCTCAGGGTAGTATAGCACGACGCGCGCGAGCCGGCCACGAACCTGCACGCGCTAATACGGGGGATGAGCCGGAGAAGCTCACGGCAATCCGTTGTATTGGCGGCAAAGGGCTCGTGGCCGGCCCGAACCAGCCCGAGAGCGTCGTCGGCTAAGGCTCGGTGCGCTCTGGCTCGGCGCGGCCGCGGCCCAGCGCCGGGTCGCCACGGAAGAGCTTGCCGGGCGCCCAGGGCGTGCCGAAGAGCGGCAGCACGACGCGGTCGAGCCCAAGCCAGCCCGCGGTCTTCCAGGCGAGAACGAGCAGCCCCGCGACCAGGAACATCATCGGGTTGGTGCTGACAGTGCCCGCAAGCAGGTAGTTGAAGTTCATAAAGCCGCCGAAGAAGGCGGCAATGCCGGTGAACAGGCCGAGCACGAGGGCAATCCCCACGAGCACCTCGCCGTAGGCGACCAGGTTCGACCACAGCGCTGCGTTCGGCTGGACCACGGTTTGCAGGAACCAGGCGTACCAGCCAGGCACGTCGGGGTGTTCGCCGCCGGTTTTCGCGAGCGCGCCCTGCACGAAGCCGCGAATGGGCGCGCCTGCGTCGCCGCCGACCCACGCCGGGTTCTGCACCTTGCTCCAGCCGGCTTCGAGCCATTTCCAGCCCAGCCATAACCGCAGGATGAGCCACAGCCATGATAACCGCACGTCATTGAAGAGCAGCCGCTCAACCGGCGGATCGTCGAACTGCGTCATGAAGCGCCGATCGTTCGGGCGTATCTCGGTTCTAGCCACAGAGACCTCCGTTGTCGCCCGTCTGCGTGAGACGGGCGCAATATGTCTTGTGACTTATGCTACATGAGAGGATAGCAAAGCGACTTTATTGGGGCATGAAGGGGAGCTTAAGGCTACCTTATCTTGGCTTATCTGGCCATAAATGCGCCTACTGGAGACGGCTGTCTGCAGCAGGCGCATTCGGCGCGGGAACGTTAAGGTTTAGTCGGGCTGAATCAGGCCCATTTGCTTGAGGATGCCCCGCGCGACCCAAGGAATGGTCTCGGCCTGGGCCGGACCGTGCAGGGCGTCGAGCATGGCGTCGATATACGGGTGGTTGGGCGAGTGGCGCTTCAACTCGCGCAGGACGCGCGCGGAAGTGTCGCGGGTGCGCGGGCTGTCTGCGTGGTCGAGCAACTGGCGCACGACCGGCACGAATGCGGGCTCGCCGATGTTGATGAGCGCGGCGCCGGCCAGCCAGCGGATGCCGTCCTCATCGCGGAAGAGCGCGGCGAGCGGCTCGGCCGCGCGCGGGTCGGGGATCTCCGTGAAAGCCTTGGCCGCCTCCCAACGCGCCTGCTCTGACGGGTCGGAAAGCAGCGGGATCAGCGCGGGGACAGCAGCCGGACCCATCTCGACCAGCTTGTGGCGCGCGGACTGGCGTTTGAGGCCGTCGCGGTCGCGCAGTTGGTCGATTAACGCGGAAATGCCCCGCTCGTCCCCGCCGGAACTGCGAGCCGCACCTGAATGATCTGTTGTGTAGGACACAGCGCCTCCTGGAAGGATGACGATGCACGGATGAAGTTCGTAGAGAGCGGACCGTTTCAACCGGGCTGTCCGCTCCCATCGGCGACCCGGACGCCGTCATTCGTGGTGATGCAGCAGATCCACCCACCTTGCGCAACCGAACCAACCCACCGGCCTCACGCCCAATCCAACGCTTCGAGAAACTGAACGATCAACCCTGCTGCACCGTGTCGCTGTCGTCTGTGTTTCTGTAATTGATGGACACAGGATAACACGGACAGGCGCAAACGTCCTTAAGCCTTCCTGTAAGTGAGCTTAAGTCGCGCTTAAAAACCTCCTAACCGGTCTCATCCAGCATCTACCAAGCGCACCTGGGCGCCCTCCTGGTCCGTGTGGGCTTCGTACTGCCGGCCGCCGGTTTCCATGAGAATGAGCCAGCCGGGAGTGATGACCTGGGCGCACATCTGGCCGGCGCGAGAGACGCCGAGACACGCGTCATTCCACTGCTGCGGGGTGGCATCGACGAGACGGATGGATAACTCGTCGATGCCGAGGCGGGCGGCGAGCGCGGCGCGGGCTGCGGCGAACGCGCGCTCGCGGTCGGGGAGGCGCGGCATTGTTTCGGGCTGCGACGCGCTTTCGGGCGCGGCGAGGAAGGTGAAGGACTGCGTGACCGTCTCGAATAACTCCTCGAGATCGGGCTTGACTGCGGGGAAGCCGGCCGGGTCGGGCATGAAGAGCAGACGCAGGCGGACGCCGTCGCGCACGGTTAGGATGTCGCGGGAGCCGCCGCGGCCGGGCACGCCTTCAAGCAGCACCGCGGGCGCGCCGCCGAGGTCGATGGGCTGCTGGCTGATGGTGACGCCGGGCATACCCGCGAACTCGTCCAGGAGCGCAGCAGTCGCCCCGGCGAGGTCCAGCCCTTCCGCAGGCTTCGCCTCGACGAGGAGGGTGGCGCGGAGAGGATCGGGGGACGCGTCGAGCGCGGGGCCGACGACCATGCCTACCGCGTCAATGGTCCCCTCGGGGATGACGGCCTGGAAGCGGTCGGGGTAGCGGAAGCAGAAGGTGTTGTCCTCGGCGCCAAACGCGGCGAACTGGCCGGCGACGGGCTGGCACGAAGGCGGCAGGCCGTTGGCCTCGGCCGCGGTCGGGAGGACCGGCGTGGCGGCGGACTCGGCGGCGACCTGGAAGGTCTCGGAGGCGGTGGCGACGTCGTTGCCGGACGCGTCGAGCGCGTTGACGACCCACTGGTAGGGGCGGCCGGTCGGGAGCGGACCGGGCGCGAGCTTCGTCCCGGTGACAGTCTGGTTGACGACCAACTCGGTCGTGCCGGCGTCGATTACCCAGACGCGGTACGAGGCGGCGCCGGGCGCGGGCTGCCAGGCGAATGTGGGCGTCGCGGAGACAGTCACGCCGCCGATGGGTTCGAGCAGGCTGATCTTGCGCTCGAGCGGGACGACGAAGCCGAGCACGGCTTGGCCGGGCGCGATGCTGACGGGCGGCCAGCCGCCCGCGTCGATCTCGCCGTCGGGGAAGAAGCCGACGACGCTCCAGTCGCCCGCGGGCGGGTTGGGCAGGGTGAACATGCCGTTGGCGTCGGCGGTGGCGGAGGCGACGGGCGCGGCGCCGGTGGTGGCCCAACCGAAGGGGCGCAACTCGATGCGCGCGCCGCCGAGGGGTTGGCCGGCGTGGCGGATCGTGCCGGCAAAGGTCGCGCCGGCGCCGGCGACGGTTGCGACCGGTGAGGCGGCGGAAGTGGGCGGTGGAGTCGCGGGCGCGGCGACGGTGGCCTCGCTTGCCGCGCCTGCGGGAACAGTTCCGCCCGGGCCGACAGGCGTGGTAGCAATGGGCGCGCACGCAGAGAGCGCGAGCGCGATCAGGAACAGGATCAGAGTGAGTTGTTTTCGGGACATGATATTCACCTCGTAAGTGTTCGTTAGCAGGACGGATATGGGCCGGCGGGCGTTCCGCCGGGCGTCCTTCGACTGCGTGCGACCTTGTGGGTCGCCCATCGGCTCAGGATGCCCCGTGAAATCGCGCGCCGCCTGCCGGGCGACCGCAGGTGGCCCCTACATCCACGTTCTACGTTTGGGCCTTTGCCGAGTTGCGCGCCTGCGCTATACTGCGCCTATGAATTTGATGCGATTTGAGGGCGGCGATGGCGTCGGAGAGTAATCCGCTGGGGCCGACGCTGCGGGTGTCGGGGCGGCGGTTGACCGGACAGCGCCAGCTGCTGCTGCAATTGATCGAAGAGCACGGCGGGCATCTGGACGCGCACGAGCTGTATCGACTGGCAGCGGAGCGGAACCCGCGGCTGAGCCTGTCGACGGTGTACCGGACGATGAACCTGCTGCGCGACCTCGGGTTGGTGGATGAGGTGCACCTGGGGGAGGACCATCATCACTACGAGCTGAAGCCGCAGGCGCAGCACTGCCACCTGGTGTGCGCGGAGTGCGGCGCGGTGGTGGAGATCGGGTGCGACCTGATTGACGAACTGAAGGCAACGGTGAGCCGGCAGCACGGCTTCGAGATTACGGAGGCGCGGGTGGACCTGGTGGGGCTGTGCGGGAGGTGTCGAGGGAGGAGTGAGTAGGCGAGTTAGTGGGGCGCGGCCGACCACGAATCGGGCCACGAATAAACGAATGAGCCGGGGGTACGCGCCGTGGAGCGCATATCTGTTGTTGGGGTTCAGGGGGCGACCACGGGTCGCCCCTACTGTTTTAACCAAGTGCGGAAGCGGCGGCCTTCGATCCATTGTTCGATGCGGCGGGTGAAGGGGAGGACGCGGTCGACGGCGAGGGTGAGGCGGAAGAGGACCGACGGGTGGATGGCGCGGGCGTCGCGCTCGATGCCGCGCAGGATGGCGTCCGCGACGCGCTCGGCGGATTGCGTGGGCCAGGGGAGGGGGGCGGGGGCGCGGTCGTTGCTGTTGGCGAAGAAGCGCGTGCGGGTGCCGATAGGGTAGACGAGGGAGAGCGCGGCGGGGTCGGGCGCTTCGAGCCGGTAAGCTTCGGCGAAGCGGTGCAGCGCCGCCTTGGTGCTGCCGTAGAGCGCGTAGCCGGGGATGGCGAGCCGGCCCATCGCGGACGCGACGATGACGGTGCGGTGCGGGCGGCCGCGGTTTAACTCCGCCATTTTCTCGACGGTGTAGATGGGCGAGACCGCATTGACCCGGAAGATCGTCTCAATGTGGTCCCAGTCGGGGCGGGCGAGCCGCTCGTAGTAGGCGAAGCCCGCGGCCGCAATGAAGAGATCGACCCCGCCCATGCGCTCGACGGCCGCGGCGAAGAGCGCGTCGACGTCTTCCTGCTTGCCCATGTCGCCGGCGAACGATGTCACCCTTGCGGGTGAGGCGGCGAGGCGCGCGAGGGTCTCGCTGAGGCGCGGGGCGTCGCGGTCGGCCGCGAGGATGGCGCAGGGGAAGGCGGCAAGGCGGGCGAGCAGGGCCGCGCCGATGCCGGAGGCGGCGCCGGTGAGGATGATGCGAGCGTGTTGCAGGCGCATGAGTGATTTAGTCTGTAGGTTACGAGCGGCCTGCGAAAGCAGGCCGCTCGTAACCTACAGACGGGTTGTTATTCCCCGTCGAGCTTCGCGAGGCCTTCCCGCAGCGCATAGCGGGCGGCCTGGGTGCGGTTGGCAAGGTGCAGCTTGCCGAGAATGTTGCTGACGTGCGTGCGGACGGTCCGCTCGCTGATGATGAGCTTGCCGGCGATCTCCTGGTTGGAGAGGCCCTGCGCGACGAGGCTGAGCACCTGGGTTTCGCGCTCGGTGAGCGGCTCGACGGTGTGGAGCTCGCGGATCACGCGGCGGGCAATGGCCGGGTGCAGGGAGGCTTCGCCGCGCGCGACGTCGCGGATCGCCTTGAGCAGTTCCTGGGGCGTCGCGTCCTTGAGCAGGTAGCCGAGCGCGCCGGCCATGATGGCCGGAAAGACGCGCTCGTCCTCCGCGAAGCTGGTCAGGACGAGGATGCGGGCCTGCGGATCCTTCTGGCGGATCTCGGTGAGCGCCGCGAGGCCGTCTTGCCGGGGCATGATTGCGCACGGCCTCAATCCCGTCGGACGCTTCGCCGACCAACTCCATGCCGGGTTCGGTCTCGAGGAGCGCGCGCAGCCCTTCGCGCACAATCGCATGGTCGTCCGCGATCAGGATTCGGATCGTTTCGCCGTCTGACATACTCTTCTCACTTCTGCGTAGCGCCGCTAAGAGGGATGATAACGTCGATCGTAACGCCCTGCCCGGGCGCGGATTTGATTTCCGCCGTGCCGCCGAGACGGGTGGTGCGCTCCTGTATGCTGACCAGCCCCAGCCCGCCTTTGTCCGCGATCTCTTCTTTTGAGAAGCCGCGACCGTTGTCCTGCACCTTAAGTGTGATAACGTCTGACGAGGTGTCAAGATGCACCGCGACGGCGTTGGCGTTTGAATGCTTGAGCGAGTTGTTGAGCGCCTCCTGGGCGATGCGGTAAAGCTCGGTTTCGATGTGTTCGGGGAGCAGGCCGCTCCCTTCGACCACCAACTTGGTTTCGACGCCGGCGCGGCCTTCGACGGTTTCGAGCCGCTGCTTGAGCGCGCTGGCGAGACCGTCACGTTCGAGCATGAGCGGGCGCAGCTCGTAGACGAGCAGGCGCATTTCTTTGAGCACCTGCTGCGCGGATTCGCCGATGCGCCCGAGATAGCCGATGCCGCGGTCCATGTTGCCGGCGGTGACGAGACGGCGGGCAGCCTCGGCCATCAGGGACAGGCTGTAAAGCGACTGCGTGACGGAATCGTGCAACTCGCGGGCGAGGCGCTGGCGCTCGTGCATGACGGCCAACTCGTGCGCCTGCTCGTAGAGCCGGGCGTTCTCGATGGCGATGGCGGCCTGGTTCGCCATGGCCTGAACCAGCCCGGCCTCGCGGTCGCTGTAACGCTCCGGCTCGTGGTGGGCCACGCCCAAGCCGCCGATCAGGCGGCCTTTGACCACGAGCGGCACCCACATGACGCTGCGCAGGCGATCACCCAGGGCGAGCAAGTCGCCGCCAACGCGCCGGATGGCTTCGGCCGCCTGACCTTCAGCGTCGATGTCGGGCAGCACAATGGGCGCCGGGTCGTTTAGCAGCAGCGCGCGGATGCCCGGGTCGTTGACGGTCAGCCGCACCTGCTCGGCCATCGTCACGGGCAGCGGCCCGCGATGGGCGGCCATCTTGAGCGTATCGCCTTCGAGCATGAGCAGGCTCACGCCGGAGTTGTCCACCAGGCGCGATACCTCTTCGACGACAAGCTGCATGAGCGGGCGCACTTCGAGCGTGGCCGAGGCCTGCCGCGAGAACGCCAGCAGGGCGGATAACTCACGGGTGCGCTCGCGCACGCGCTGTTCGAGCAACTGGTACGCGCGGACGCGCTCGGTGACGTCGCGGACGACGGCCAGGATATGCGGCTGACCGCCGTACTGGAACTGGCTTGCGCGCAACTCCATGTCGAACTGGCTGCCGTTCTTGCGGAGACCGACGGCTTGCCGCTCCAAGCGGCGCCCGCTGCGCACGGCGTCGAAGACGCGCTCGATGGCGTCGCGCTGGTCCTCGCGGACGAACTGGGTCGGGCTGAGCCGCAGGAATTCCTCGTACCGGTAGCCGCTCATCTTGCAGGCGGCAGGGTTGGCGTCGATGACCTTGCCGTCCAGCGAGGCGATGATCATGGCGTCGCTGGTCGACTCGAAGATGCTGCGATATTGCTCCTCGCGCTCGCGGCGCACCTGCTCAGCCCGGATGCGCTCGCTGATGTCCATGGCGACGCCGATGCAGCCGACAATGCGGCCATTAGCGTCGCGCAGCGGCTCGATGTATCCCTCGAAGTGCGCGGCGTTCCACTCAGCGCGGTACGTGACACTCTCGCCGGCGAGCGCTCGGCGGTGGGCGCTCAGCACGGTTTCTACGGACTCGGCGCTGCCTCCGCTTGAAGCAACGACTCGCTGGCCGACCATCTGGTTGGGCGTTATGCCGATGGATACAAGGCCGGCGCCTTCCTGTGAAGTATACACTAAGTTACGGTCGGTCGTCCATAGGATTGCGGGCATCTGTTCGACGAGAATGCGGAGGCGGGCCTCGCTTTCGCGCAGCGCCTCTTCGGCGCGCTTGCGCTCCGCGACTTCGGCGGTGAGCAAGGCGACCGCGGCGCGCAGCTCAGCTGTGGCGTCCGCGACGGCAATCTCCAACTCGTCGCGGGCGTTGCGAAGGACTTCCTCGGCGCGCTTTTGCTCGGTGACGTCGGAGACGGAGAGCACGAGGCCCTGAATTACGCCGACGGGATTTTTGACCGGGACGAGGGTCCAGTCCCAGTAAGTGACCCCGCGGTCGGGCTGGTCGGCGAACTCGAACGGCCGGGCGCGGTACTCGATGGGCTGGCCGCTGTTGAGCACGTGCGCGAAGATGGCCTGATTTTCCTCATTTGGGAAGAGCTTGAAGTGCCGCTGGCCGAGGAGCGAATCGGCTGTGTGGCCCGAAGCGGCGGCGTAGGCGGTGTTGACCTTGACGAAGCGCAGGTCGGTGTCGAGGTACGCGAGCTGAGTGCGGGTGTTCTCCATGATAGTGGAGAGAGTGTCGCGCTCGGCCTGGAGCTCGGCTGCGAGGGCCTCGGCGCGGGCGCGCTGCGCCTGGACCTGGGCGAGCAAGCGTTCGCGCTCCTGTTCCGCGCCGACGCGCTCGGTCACGTCTTGGGTAATGCCAAAGACCTGGATGAGGGTGCCTTCTTCGTCGAAGACGCCGCGTGCCGATTCCTCGACGTGCAGCGCCTGGCCGTCGGGCCGAACGATGCGGTAGGTGGTGCGGTAGGTGTCGTTGTCGGGCGTGAGGCCGAGCATGCGAGCGACGTAGCGCGGGCGGTCCTCGGGGTGGACGCGCTGGAAATACGCGGGGCCGGTGTCACGGGTCGACTCGGCTTCGGGGAGGCCGAGGATGCGGGAGGACTCGGCGGAGCGCATGACTTCGTCGGAGCGGGTGCGGAACTGGAAGGCGAAGCTGCGGCCGACTTCGAGCGCGCGGCGCATGAGCTCGCGGCTTTCCTGGAGCTCCTCCTGGGCGCGCAGCCGGTCGGTCACGTCCTCCACGACGATGTGGATGCCGAGGACCGCGCCGGCGGCGTCCACGAAGGGCACCCATTGTTCGATCCAGACGCGCTCCTCGTCGCCGGTTCCGGCGGTCTTACCGCGGAACTCAGCGTCGAGGACGGGCTCGCCGGTTTCGAGGATGCGCGTAAGGAGACTTTCGGCGATGTGGGCGATGTCGGGCACGACGTCACGCGGGGTCTTGCCGATGTGGTCGGCGGCGGGCACGCCGTTGATCTCGGCGAGGCGCTGGTTGATGCGGACGTAGCGGAAGTCGGCATCAATGAAGCAGAGGCCGACGGGCGCGTTGTTGTAGATGGATTCGATTTCGGCGAGCTGGCGGCGGATGACGGCTTCGCGCTCGGCGATGGCGTCGGCGGCGCGGCGCGGCTCGGTGATGTCGACGACGGTGAGGACGGCGCGGTCGGGGCTGCCGTCGCTCGCAGGGAGGGGCGCGGCTGTGTAGCGGCCGATCCAGGACTGACCGTCGCCGAACGGCTCCATGGCGAGTTCGAGGGTGGCGCGCTCCCCGCGGAGCGCGCGGAGCAGGGGGAAGTTTTCCCGCTCGACTTCTCGTCCGTCGGGCAGCGTGGTGTTGAAGTTGCGGCCGAAATCCTGAGCCGTGCGCGGGGCGGTTGCGCGCGTCCAGCCGTGCTGCTCGACGATGAGGTCGTTGGCCGCGAGGATGCGGCCGTCGCGGTCGACCATCATGACGCCAACGGTGACGTTTTCGAGCACGGCTTCCAACTCACCGGCGCGCGCCTGGGCTTGCTCTTCGGCGCGGCGCAGGTCGGTGACGTCCTCGACGGTCAGGATAACCTGTTCGACCTCGCCGCGCTCGTCAAGGCGCGGGGTCGCGGTGTAACGCGCGTTCACCGTCTTGTTTGCCGGCAGGTAGCGCGCGACGTACTCCTCCGAGGCCTGCTCGCCCCGGAGAGCCCGGGCCAGCGGCCAACCTTCGACCGGCGCCGGGGAACCGTCCCTTCTGGTGACCTCGAACTCGACCTGTGTCGATTCGAGACTGGCCACCGGCCCGTCGAGCGGGAAGCCGTGCATGAGACGGTAGCGGGTGTTCGCAGCCAGTGGTCTGCCGGCCGCGTCGAAGAGGGCCGCGCCGACGGTCATATTGTCGAACATGAGCTGGAACTGACGGCCGCGTTCCTCAGCGAGGGCGTGCTCGCGCTGAAGCGCTTCTTCAGCCTCGCGTACGCGGGTGATATCGGTGACGGAGATGAAGACGCCTACGACCTCGCTGCCGCCGTCGGGCGTATCGACGCGATGGGGGACGAAGTGGACGAGCGCGGGGAACTGGCCGCCACCGGCGCGAGGCAGGACGTTTTCGAAAACGAGCATCTCGCCGGCGAGCGCGGCTTCGAGCGCGGGGCGGCCGCGCTCCTGTGTCGCAGGGGGCATGACGTCCCAGACGGGGCGGCCGATCACGGACGCCGGCTTGAGGCCCATCAACCGCTCGTAGCCGGCGCTGGCAAAGACGTACTTGCGCTCTATGTCCACGTAGGAGATGCCGCTTGGGACGTTGTCGAGGATGAGTTGGAGGCGCCCCTCGCTTTCCTGCAGCGCCTGCTCCATCGCGCGGCCGGCGGTGACGTCGCGATTGACGCTCACGTAGCCGGTGACTTTGCCCTGGGCGTTGCGGAGGGTGATGGTGTCGCCGAGGACGACGAGGCGCTCGCCGGCGCGGTTGTGGTGGACCCATTCGGAGACGTACTCGCCGCGCTCGCGCACCGCGCGCCGGGCGGACTCAATTTGCTCGGGCGTGGTCTCCGACCGGAGGATCTCGGAGACTGGCCTGCCGAGCACTTCGGCGCGCGCCCAGCCGTAGAGCTTTTCGGCTGCGGGGTTCCAGGAAGTGACGCGGAACTCGTCGTCGGCGCCGATGATGGCGACGGGCGCGACGTTGACGAGGTCAAACATGCGGGATTCGGCCGCGCTGCGCTCCGCTTCGACGGCCTGGCGCCTGGCGAACTCGGTGCGCAGGAGTAAGTAGAGCATCGCGAGGCCGGCCAGCCCGACGACGATGTCGATGAGGGTGAGCGTGACGAGCTCGCCGGAACTAAAGCGCGGCCCGAAGATGAGGAACGAGAGCAGCAAGTCGAGCGCGATCAAGGCCACGATTACGGCCAACGAGAAGCGAACGGCGGCATTTGGGCTAGAACGGGACATCAGGTCCTCTCCGGAATTGGACACGGCAACGGTGTCCGGCAATTGGTATTAAGTGTAGGCAGAACCCGCGAAGGGGTCAAACGCGAGTACGTCAATAGATGCAGAAGTGGCTCAAAAAACATAGACGAACGGCCGTTTGCGCACGCGTCGCGAGACCGATGACGAGCCTGAGCAGGGGTGCTAGTATGCAGGCAAGGCGTCAGGCGTTTTGCCCTGCGGCGGGGCGCCTGACTAGTTTTTGCGCGGTAGGTTTCGCATGCGGAAGTGGCCCGAACGGGCCGAGAATGGACATAAACGCGGTGGGTTCGATTGCTTTGATTGCAGCGGGGCAGGGTGATCTGCGCGACGCCCTGCGCGCCATGCTGCACTCGATGCCGGGCGTGTCGGTTGTGGAAGTGGACGACACCGCCTCGGCGATTGCCGCGCTCGCCAGCGAACACCCCGACGTAGTCCTGATCGACTCGGCGCTGCCGGGCAATCACAGCATGGAACTCATCAGGGCCATTCAACTCCAGCGGCCGCGCATCCGCTGCGCAATCCTGGTGGACAACGTTTGGCAGCAGGCGGCGGCGATGCGCGCGGGGGCCGACCGCGCACCATTGAAGGGCGAACCTGCGCCCCGCCTCTTTCTGCAGGTCGAGCAGTTGCTCGGCGGCGCGCAGCCAGCCGCGGCCTGATTTCACGCGAGGGGGCGTCGCGACGCCTCCTGCGACCACGCATCGTCCGCAGCGCTCACTCGAGCGTCTCTCACCATCAGCGCATCCTCGCAGGACTGAGGTTGAAGTCACATGAACCAGAGCGCACCTGAGGCGTCCAGCGCCGGCGAGCAACTGCCGGGCGCGCGGCCGCGCGAAGGGGCGGCATTCCCGCTCGACGGGCTGCCTGCGGAGGCGCTGCTGCAACTGCAGACCGCGGCGCTGCGCGCGGCGGCCAATGGCGTCATCATCACGGGCGCGAGCGGCCATATCCTGTGGTCCAACCCCGCGTTCACGACCATGACGGGTTATTCTTCTGAAGAGGTCATCGGGCGGACGCCCAGCTTTCTCAAGTCGAACCGACAGGCGCCGGACGTGTATCGGGAGATGTGGGAGACGATCCTGGCGGGGCAGGTGTGGAGCGGGGAGGTCATTAATCGGCGCAAGGACGGGTCGCTCTACGTCGAGGAACAGACGATCACGCCGGTGGTCGGGGGCGACGGGCAGCCGACGCACTTCATTGCGATCAAACACGACATCACGACACGCCGGGCGGCGGAGGATGAACTGCGGCGGCGCAACCAGGAATTGACGATCCTGAACCGGGTCGGCTCTGCGCTGAACAATTCGCTGGCGCTGGCGGATGCGCTGGCGACGTGCCGGGGGCTGCTGGCTGCGGTGCCGGACGCAGCGGGCGGCGCGGTGTACCTGCTCGACGAGACGGGCGGACTGAGCCTGGCGACGGCGTGGGGCGAGCGCGAGGCGGAGCGGTTCGAGGGGCAGGGGGACAGCGCGCTCCGCGACTGCCTCGAACGGGCCAACGCGGCGCAGATCGTCCTGGTCGAGGGGGACGTTCTTTGCATTCCGCTGCTGGCGCAGGGTCGGGTGCAGGGGGTGCTCGCGCTGCGAGTCGCAGCCGAGGGGCATGGAGACGGCGGCGCGCCTGCGCTGGGCATCCCGTTTTATGAGGCGTTGGGCCGCGAGCTGGGCACGGCCATCCAGAACGCGCTGCTGTTCAACGAGGTGAAGGCGGCGCGGGAGCGCGCGCAGGCGCTGGCGCGGCGGCTGGTGGACGCGCAGGAGGCGGAGCGGCGGCACATCGCCCTGGAACTGCACGACGAGGCGGCGCAGGTGCTGATGGGCATGAAGCTGGGCCTCAGCGTGCTGGAGCGCGAGGCCGCAAGCGCGGGCGGGGTGATCCTGCAGGTGGGTGAGCTGCGAAAGATGGCGGACGCGGTGCTGGACACGCTGCGGAACCTGGCGATGGACTTGCGGCCGGCGAGCCTGGATCACCTGGGGCTGGCCGAGGCCATCCGGCAATATGCGGAGACGATCGCGGAGAAGCACGGGCTGGCGGTCGACTTCGAGGCGACCGGCGCGGGCGAACGACTGCCGGCGAACGTCGAGAACGCGCTGTACCGGATCGCGCAGGAGGCGTTGGCGAACGTGGTGCGCCATGCGCGGGCGTCGCGGGTGGACATTTTGCTGGAGCAGGGGAAGCGGAGGGTGCTGTTGATGATCGAAGACGACGGCATCGGGATGCGGCCGGCGGAGGGGATGCAGGGCGCGAACGGGCATCTGGGGCTGATCGGAATTCGCGAGCGCGTGGAAATGTTGGGCGGGACGATGCGGATTGAGAGCGAGCCGGGCGCGGGCACGACCCTGGTGGTAGAAGCGCCTAGCGGGCGTGCGCCCAACGGGCGTGCGCCTAGCGGGCGAGGGACGCCAAATATAGGCGCGGAAGAAGCATCCTGAGCGAAGCGCTGTGAAACCAAGCGGAGTCGAAGGATGCGGATTCGGGCCTGGAGCCGGCGCAGGCGTCCTTCGACTCCGCAGCTTGCTGCGGTAAGCCGCTCTGCTCAGGATGCCTGCGCTGCTGCTGCCCGGCGCGGAACTGCTGCCAAAGGACGAGGATGATGGACGACACGACGCGTATCGACGCGGGCCGACGGGGTGGCCGGGCGCTGCGGGTCCTGATTGCGGACGATCACGGGCTGGTGCGAGCGGGTCTGCGATCATTGCTCAGCTCCAATCCCGAGATCGAGGTGGTCGGGGAGGCGGCGAACGGCGATGAGGCGCTGCGGCTGGCGACCGAGCTGGCGCCGGATGTGGTGCTGCTGGACATTAGCATGCCAGGGCCGGGGGGGAGCGGCATCGTGACTACGCGTCGGCTGCGCGAAGCGGCGCCGGGCGTACGCGTGTTGATCCTGACGATGCACGAGGACAAGGGATTGCTGCGGGAGGCGGTGGCCGCCGGGGCGATAGGTTACATCCTGAAGCGCGCGGTGGAGGCGGACCTGCTGGTCGCGATCGACAGCGTGGCGCGCGGAGATATGCATGTCCACCCGAGCCTGCTGCGCGCGCTGATCGCGGATCCGACCCGGCCGGAGGCGCGCAAGCCCGAAGGCGAGGCGCTGTCGGCGCGGGAAAGCGCAATCCTGCGGTTGATTGTCCAGGGTTACACCAATCATGAAATGGCCGACGAACTGAAAGTCAGTGTTCGCACGGTGGAGAGCCACCGCGCCAACCTGATGGCCAAACTCAACGTGCGCAGCCGTGTGGAACTGGTCCGCTACGCGCGCACGCGCGGGTTATTGGAGTAAGGTGGGTGAATGCGGCCCTCCTGGTCGCATTCACCATAGCGAAGCTAGGCCACGACCTGTGACAGCGGCAGGCGAATCTCGAAGTTGACTGCCCCGTCGTCCACGCCGGGCGGCACGACTTCCAACCGGCCGCCGTGCTGTTCGATGAGCTGACGCGTCACGTGCAGCCCCAAGCCCACACCGGTCGGAAAGCGCCCCTGCATCTCGCCAGTGTAGAACAGGTCGAAGATGCGGTCGTACTCGTCGCGCGTGAGACGGGGCAGGTCGCTCGTCAAACGGAGCAGAAGCGCGCCATCGGCGCGCTCCGCGGCGAGCGCGACGCGCGCGCCGGCTGCCGAGTGTCGGACGGCATTTGAGAGCAGGTTGTTCAGGCTCTGCTCCAGCTTGTCAAGGTCCGCGTCGATGGTGGGCAAGTTGTCGGGGACGCTGACGACCCAGGCAAGGCCCTTCTCCTTGGCCACGCGCTGCCACCGCGCGACGAGCTGGCGCAACCAGGGCGACGGGGCAACGGAGCGGCGGCTGAGGTGGAACGTGCCCTTCTGCAACGCCTTGAGCTGCGTCACGTTTTCGAGCAACTGCTGCAACTCGCCCAACTCGGTTTCCATCTCCTGGAGCAGCTCACGTCGCAGCCGCGGGTCCTCGTCTGCTCCGTTTAGCAACGCCTGCGTTGTCGAACGAAATGCGCCGAGCGACCGCCCCATTTTATGCACAAGCCGAGTGAGCAATTCCTCACTCGTGTCCTGCAGCGACTGTTTCACTATGCCGTACCTGACTGTCGTAATATCCATGACCGATTCACCGATAATTGCTCTCGGTCAGAGGATACAGCCGGCCAGGCGCGACAGGCTTTAACGATGCTTATTGCGCACCTTAAGGTTAGCTTAAGGCGCAGGCTTAGGGCTGACAGGATTGACAGGATTATCCGGATCCGCGGTCTGGCAAACCTGCGCAGCCCGGCAATCGTGTCAGAAAGGTTGCTATGCCGTCTCGGCAACGCCGGATGGCTCTTCCCTGGGATCGACGAGCTTGTAGCCCTTGCCGCGCACCGTCAGGATGCGGACGGGCCTGCTGGGGTCGTCCTCCAGCTTTTCGCGCAGCCAGCGGATGTGGACGTAGACGACCTGGGGCTCGCCGAGGTACTCGGCGCCCCAAACCTGGGCCAGTATGTCTTCGACAGATAGGACTTTGCCCGCATTGAGCGCAAGGACGTGGAGCAGATCGAACTCACGCGGAGAGAGCTGCAAGGGCCGGTCGCGCAGCTTGACTTCGACCCCGGCGGGGTTGATGCTCAACTCGCCGACGCTGAGGGTCGCAGAGCCTTCGCCGGCTGCGACGTTGGCGGGCTTGTCCTGCTGCTGGGAGCGGCGCAGGACGGCCTTGACGCGCGCCAGAAGCACACCGAAATCAAAGGGCTTCGTGACATAGTCGTCCGCGCCGAGCTCCAGCCCGAGCTGCTCGTCAAGCTCGCGGCGGCGGGCGGTGACGAAGATGACGGGGCAACCGACCTCCTGCCGGAAGATGCGCAAGGCCTGGAGTCCGTCCATGGAGGGCAGGCCGATGTCGAGCAGGACGAGGTCGGGCGGATCGCGCCGGGCGAGGGCGAGGGCATCTTCGGCGCGGCCGGCCGAACTGACGCGGTAGCCGGCCTGCTCGAGATTATAGACCAGGCTCCGGCGCAACAGCGCTTCGTCGTCGACAACAATCAGGTGCGTGCTCATGCTCCATCCTTCCGAAAGACTGCTTTCATCCGTCACCTTAAGCCCTCATTCCGCTGCGAACGTTGTCCTTCCTTACAGAGTTGGGCAGCCATAAGGTTCCCTTAAGGATGGCGTGAGCCAGAGTTAAGGACGTTTTGTTACACGCGCTGGTATGGTAGGCAGCACGATAACACAGGAAATTGGAGGCAGCGGTGCCTTACGAAAGCATTCAGGCGCTGCCGGAGCAACTCCGGCAGAACCTGCCGTTGCGAGCGCAGCAGATCTACCGGGATGCGTTCAATGCGGCGTGGCGACAGTACGTCGACTTTCTCAGCGATGCGCACCCCGCGGCGCTGGAGGAGGCGGTGAGCCGCTCGGCGTGGGCGGCGGTGCGCCGGCATTACTGGCGGGATGGCGCGACGGGCAGGTGGCGCCTGATGTCGACGATATAGGTCATGCGCGCGGTGCCAGCCGCGAATGACAGTGAGATGGACGCCGGCCACGCGCGAGTGCTTCGCACTCGCGTTAGTGGTCGGCGGCGCGTTAAGGGCCTCTAGTGCCCATTCTCCAGTTCGCGCTTTGGAATGAACACCTGCGCCCTGGTGCCGTTGCCGGGCGTGGAGGCGTAGGCAATTTCCCCGTTCATTTGATCGGCCAGCATGGCGACGACCTGCATGCCGAGCGAGTCCGAGTTGTCGACGATGAAGTCTTCCGGCAGGCCGACGCCGTTGTCCTCGACGAGCAGGCGAAGAGCGTCGCCGCTTTCGCGCAGGGTGAGGCGGACGCGGCCGCGGCGTTCGAGCGATGCCGGGAAGGCGTGCTTGAACGCGTTGGAGATCAACTCGTTGACCATCAGCCCGAAGTGGATCGCGCGGTGCTGGGAGACGACGTAGCGGTCGAGGTCGTACTCGACTTCGATCCCGCGCTCGCCGACGTAGGCCTCGCGCAATTCGGTGGTCAGGCGGCTGACGTATTCGCCCAGGTCAATGCCCCCGGCGTCGCCGGTCTGGTAGAGGGCCTCGTGAACGCTGGCGACGGAGAGGATGCGCGATTGGGTGTCGCGCACGATCTCGCGCATGCCGGGATCGACGAGGGTGACGGCCTGCAGCTCGAGAAGGCTGCTGAGGATGGCGAGGTTGTTCTTGACGCGGTGATGCACCTCCTGGAGGAGCATCTCCTTTTCGTTGAGCGAGCGTTCGAGGACGCGGCGCGCCTCGACCTGGGCGGTGACCTCGCGGGAGATGCCCTCGATGGCTTCGGGCTCGCCCTGCTCGTCGCGAACGACCACGAAGCGGTGCTCCAACCAGATGAGCCGGCCGTCTTTGCGCAACCAGCGGAGGAGCTGCGGCTCGCCGCGCTCCGGCAAGTCGTCAATCGTAGCGGGCGGATCGCGGCGGTCCTGCGGGTCGATGCGCGTGCCGGCGAAGGTAAGGTCGCTCATCAACTCTTCGGGCGTGTAGCCGGTGACCGCGGCGGCGGCCGGGCTGATGTACTCGTACCTGATCTCGGGCTTGAGCGCGAGGCGGTAGATGACATCGGGTGCGTTGTCGAGCAGGCGGCGGAAGCGGGCTTCGTTTTCGGCCAGCTCGGCCTGCGCCTGCTTGAGCTCGGTCAGGTCGGTCACGGTGTCGATGACGTACTCGGAGCTGACCTTTGCGGAGGTGATGCGGACGTAGTGCTGCGCACCGGTGGTGCGGAAGGTGTACGCCTTCTCTTCGACGACCGGCTCGCCGGTGCGAAACGCCTGCTTGACGCGCTGCGCGAAGTCGGGCGCGTGGCTGTAGAACTCGTCAAGGTCCATGCCATCGAACGCCTTGAGCCGGCCGTGCGTGGCTACATCAGCGGACGAGTTGTAGAAGTAAAGCGTAAACCTGTCCTCGCCGACGTGCCTCCAGACGGCGGTCGGGTAGGGGATGGCCTGGAAGACGGAGCGGAAGAAGACCTCGCGCTCCTTGAGCGCGGCCTTCGACTGGACTTCGGTGGTGACGTCGTGGACCTGCACGAGATACGCGCTTTCGCCAAGCGCGGAGATGGTGGACTCAAGATGGGCGATGGAGGGGGTGGGCGTCAGCTTATCCGCGGCGACGTCCGTGCCCTCGATGGCGCGTCCGAACTTGCCAGGAACCGGCGCGGCGCCGATCTCCAGGGTGAGGTGCAGGCGCACCACTTCGCCCGCGGCGAGCCGCGCGCGGACATCAGGCGTCCAGATAGAGCTTTGGAACAGGCTCTTGCGAAGCGCGCTCTGGTATTCGACCAGGCCGAGCTTGTTGAGCGCATCGACGTTGGCGGATAGGAGGTTGCCTTCGGCGTCGAAGAGCAGGTTGGTGATGCGAGAGTCGCGAAACAGGCGCGCGAAGTGCGTCTCGCCGGCGGGCTGATTTGGCTCAACCCGGGCCCACGCGTCCTTGTTGGCCTCGAGCTCTTGTATGCGCGTTTGCGCTGCTTCGAGCTCATCCAGCAGCTGCTTGCGTGTTTTGTTTGGCAATTCCAAGACTTTCAACATGCGGAGTGCGATCCCCTTCATTGGCTTCTGAATTATAAGGTCGGGCCGTCCTGGCCGCATCGGTCTTTAAGCGTACCTTAAGGTCGGCATGATCTCACCGTAAAGACGTAGGAGGTTGCGCAAAGTAGATTCAAGGTGAGCAGAGGTATTGCAACAGAGGGAGGAAGCATGACGGTCAAGGACAAGGTGGCGTTTGTGACGGGCGCGGGGTCGGGGATCGGCCGGGCGGCGGCGGAAATGATCGGGCGGGACGGCGCGAAAGTGGCGCTGGTGAGCCGGGACGAAGAGGAGCTGCGAGACGCGGAAGAGGCGATCCGGCGCGCGGGCGGCGAGGCGATCTCGTTGGTGTGCGACGTGTCCGTGGCGGAAGACGTGGAACGGGCGGTCGCGGCGACGGTGGAGAAGTGGGGGCGGCTGGACCTCGTCTTTGCGAACGCAGGGGTCAACGGCACGTGGGCGCCGATCGACCAGATCACGCCGGACGAGTGGGACCAGGTGATGCAGGTGAACCTGCGCGGGACGTACCTGACCGTCCATTTTGCCGTCCCGCACCTGAAGAAGCGGGGCGGGAGCATTGTGATTACGTCGTCGGTGAACGGGACGCGCATGTTCAGCAATGTGGGCGCGTCGGCTTATGCGACGACGAAGGCAGGGCAGGTGGCGCTGGCGAAGATGCTGGCGCTGGAACTGGGGCAGGACCGGATCCGCGTGAATGTGATTTGCCCCGGCTGGATCACGACGAACATCGAAGAGAGCACGGACAAGAGCAAGCTGGACGAGGAGCAGAAGCTGGCGGAGTATCCCGAAGGCGTGGTGCCGCTGAC
>JALOOB010000050.1 GCA_025454635.1 Anaerolineae bacterium | reverse complement strand
AGCAAGCGCGCGAGATCGGGCGCTGTGTTGTTTCCTTGCCACAGAGCGCTCAGAGAACTCAGGGAATGTCGGGGCTCCTGTGCGTCCTCTGTGACCTCTGCGGCAAACCCGCCATGCCCGGATAGCAGCGCGGACAGCTTCTCGATCCGGCCGAGCGCCTCGCGAATGCCGACCAGGTCGCGGGGGAGCGCAATCCCTTGGCTACAGCGGTTCGTCCACCGTTCCAGGTCGCCCAGCCCGCGCAGCGGCTCGCGCACCTCCGCCCGAAAGATGCCGTCGCCGGCGAACGCTTCGACCGCATCGAGCCGGCGTTCCAGCGCGGCGACGTCGAGCAGCGGCTGGCCGAGCCAGCGGCGCAGCAGGCGCCCGCCCATCGGCGTCAGCGTGGCGTCCAGCACACCCAGCAGCGACCCCTGCGCCGTGCCCCCGCGAATGCTCTGCGTCAGTTCGAGGTTGCGGCGAGTGGCCTCGTCGAGGGTCATGAACTCGCCCAGGCTGTATGCGCGCAGGCCCGTGATCTGCGGCAGCCCGTCCTTCTGCGTCTCCTGGAGGTACTGGATGAGCGCGCCGGCCGCGCGGACCGCCAGCGGCGCGGCGTCGATGCCGAAGCCGGCGAGCGACGCCGCCTTGAAATGGCCGAGCAGAGCCTCGCGCGCGCTCGATTCCTCGAAACGCCACGCGACAAGGGGGGTGACGTGGTAGGGCTGGAGGACCTGCGGGACGCCCTCGCCGGCGTCAGCCGGCCCTCCGGCTGACGCCCCCTCCCCATCCCCGCGCTTGAGCCAACGTGGGTCCTTGACCGGGAAGAGGACTTCGGCGGGGTTGAGGCGGGCCAGTTCCTCGCCCAGGCGCAAGAGGGACTCGGCGGGGTCGTCGATCTCCGTGGCGGCAAACTCGCCCGTGCTGATGTCGGCGTAGGCGAGGCCGGCTGCGCCCGCGCCGAACACGACGGCGGCGAGGTAGTTGTTCGACTTCTCGGGGAGCAGCGCCGGCTCGACCAATGTGCCCGCCGTGACCACCCGGCGGACGACCCGCGGCACCAGCTTCTCGCCCTTGGGCGGTTCGTTCCCGATCTGCTCGGCAATGGCGACGCGGTAGCCCGCGGCGATCAGCTTGGCGATGTAGCCGTCGATCGCGTGATAGGGCACACCGGCGAGCGGAACACGCTCGTCCCCACCGACAGGCCGCGATGTGAGGACGACGTCGCACACGCTCGACACGATCTTTGCGTCGTCGTCAAAGGTCTCGTAGAAGTCGCCGAGCCGGAAGAGGAGGATGATGTCGGGATATTGCCGCTTCAGCGCCAGGTACTGGCTGCGCATCGGTGTGGTCATGGCGCAGCATTATACACGAGAAGCGGGTTAGCTCCCGAAAACGATACGTCCGTTCGGATCGCCATAGAAGACGTAGGCGAGCCATGTCGGATTGGCCTCGTCCTCCGCCTTGAGCGCCATGCGCGCCGCGTAGAAGGCCTCGCCCGCCGTCTGCGCGGTGTGTCCGCCCAGCCCCCAGAGGCGGTCATAGAACTCGCGGGCGAACCGCGCGGCCAGCTTGTCGTTGATCTCCCACAGGGAGCCGACGAACGCGGTGGCGCCGGCCTGGATGAAGCACTCCGCCCAACCGCCGAGGCGCGTGATGGTCAGGCCGACGCGACCCGCGTGGCAGGCGTTAAGGAAGACCAGCGGCGCGCTCTGCCACAGCGCAAGGCGGTCGTCGAAGCGGATGTTGCTCGGCATGAGGAAGCCGTCTTCGAGCTTGAGCCGCGACTCGTCCGCGTCGTCGACCTGGAAGTTGCCGTGGCAGGAGAAATGGAAGATCTGCGCCGAGCCTGCTTGCATCTCGCGACGGACCTCTGCGGTCGTCAGCACCGGGATGGACCACTCGCCGGCAAGTTGGTCGACCTGCCGGAAGTAGTCGATCTCCTCCTGCACCGACTGCAGGTTGTCGCGCGGGGCCACGACAACGCCGCGCCTCACCGTCAGGCGGTCGGGCGCGCCGCTGCCGCTCAGCCAGCGGGAGAGGCGGAACAACTCGCAAAGGGGCGGGTCACTGTACAGCGTGCGGCCGCGCTCGCGCTCGAACGGGCGGACCATCTCCCACGGAATCCACGGCTCGTCGGACGTGATGACGAAGCCTTTGCCCTTGTGCGGGTCGAGATTGCCCGCCCGGTATTCGGCCTTGAAGTCGAAAGGAAGCAGCTCGTCCCACAGCCGCGCGCCGATCTCCTGCAGGCGACGGCTGGCCGCGCCGGTTTCCTCCGGCGTGCGCTCGTCGGCGCTGATCCGCGCGAGCGAGCTCAGTTCATCCGCGACCGCGCGGAAGTAAGCGCGCGGGTCGCTGCGGAGCGTGACGCGGCCGAGCTTGCGTTGGTCGTAGCGGCCATCCGCCGAGGTCAGAATGTATTCGTAGGAGAGGCCGTCGCCGAGCGCGATCACGCGCAGGTTCAGTTCGGGCGCGGCCGCGCCCGCGGTCACGGCGGACAGTTTCACCGCAGGCATCTGCGCGCGGCCCACTTCGGACGCGAAATTGGTCACAACTTCGGCGCCGAACGCAAGCGATCCGACGCAGCGGCGGGCCTGGTAGAACTCAATGCTGATGCGCTTCGGACCGGCGGCGCGCGGGGTCAGGAAGAAGATGACCGGCTCGGAGTCGCCCGAAGCGCGGACCGCCACCTTTGCGCCAAACGGCGCGTCGTGCGCCTCCCCGCCGAGGCCGTGCCGGACGTCGAAGTCCTCCGCGTGGACGAAGACGGAGAGTTCGCCCACGGTCAGAACCAGCTCGCGCGAGCCCTCGCGGACGCTCACCGTGCCCTCGGCGGCCCCCTGCGCGACGTGGACGATCAGCGGGACGGCTTGCTGCGCGACATGAACTTGCGCGGGGAAGTAGACGTTGGCGAAGCGGCGGACGGCCGCAGGGACCGTCAGCACCGACTCGAGGCCGCCGTCAGCGCCTACGATGGGGTCCTTCGGCCGGGCGATGAAGAATTGCTGTCCTTCAGAGGATTCGTCGAAGGGAGACTGGGGCCGGGGCTTCGAGATGCCGCGGTAGGTCACGGGCGCCCAGGTCTTGCCCGCCTCGATGGCTTCGCGCACGAACGGCAGACGGTCGCCAAAGAGCGAATCCAGCCCGTTCAGGTAGTCATCCGCCCGGCCGCCTTCCGCATAGGCGCGATCCAACACCTCCCAGCGCGCGCGGGCAACTGAGTCGAGCGAAGCGTACGAATGCGCGATTCTGCGGCGCAGGGCCTCGGCAAGCTCATCCGGGGATGCGTACCCGCGCGCATCGTGGACCGAGCGCAGCGCGGCCAGCGCCTGATCTCGCTGCTCGTCACCGACGCGCGTGATGCCGGGGGAGATGCCTTCGCCTGCTTTGAGCGCGTCGAGCACGGGGCCGGGCAGGGACGGCAGCGCGGCGACCGCTTCCAGGAAGGCGATCATCTTCGACGGCCGGTTCAGCGGGTCCGCATCGTAAATGTCCGGCCCGTGCTGCGCGATGAGCCGGCGAACCGCCTCTTGGGTGGCGACGGGCAGCGCGGCCCAGTTCGCGCGGAGCGCAGCAGCAACAGCGAAAACGGTCTGAACGGCCTGATCGCGGCGGTACGGCATCGCCAGCCTCCCCCTTACAGCAGCCACTCCACGAGGCGATCCCAGCCGGTGCGCTGGGCGAAGAGCAGGGTGCGGTACGCCTGCATTGCCTCTTCCCGGCGCGTCGGGCTTAGCATGCGCGGCAGGAAGACGGAGAGGCCGGTGGCCCGCTCGTAGGCGGGCGCGTGGCCGACACGGAGCACAGGCGACGCGGCATCGCGCGCCAGCATGTGCTCGGCCAGCTCCTGCGCTGCTGCCCGGACCGCCCGGGCGTTGCGGTGGGGCGACCACTCCGCCTCGGTCGCGAGGCTGTGCGCGAAGGAGCCGAGATCGCGGTAGCTGCGGTCCTGGAAGACGAGCGACTGGTCCGCGGCGCGCTGCGCGATGGCGCGCAACATGGGCGCGGGGTCGAGCATCAGCGCATCGACCAGGGTCTTTGCGAGAGCTTCGGTTTTCTCCGTGCAGGCAGTGGCGATGGCCGACTGCGTGACCGTGTCGTCGGTGCTGCGCGTCTTGCCGCCGTAGCTCGTCGCGTATTCGTCCACCACCATGCGCGCGAAGGCGGCCCCGTCCATGCCGGGCTGCTTGTTCAGCGCCTTGAGGATGCCGGGATACGGCCACCCTTCCATCGGCTCCACTTCCTGAGAGGCGACGAAGTAGTCCGTGAACGGCGCAAGCTCGCGCGCACCCTCGATCATCGCCATCAGGCATGCGTCCATGCCGATCACGTCCAGGCGGACGCCGGTCGCCGTGTGCGCCTCTTCGAGCGCCCAGCGCAGATCGATCGTGTCGAGAAAATCCTTGCTGGAGTCGTCAAACGCGATGGGACGGGTCTTTTCGCCGCCGGCCATTTTGGCCGGGGTCGAGCGGAAGATGGGCTTGGTCGTCACTCCGCCCGCGCCGGCCGAGCGCACCTGGCTGTAGATGTCGACGTCAAGCCAGCCGAGCCCGTGGTTCCAGAGGACGAGCGCGTAGTGATCCGCGGGATACTCCTCGATCGAGCGGACGATGAAGGCGCGCAGGTTCTCCGGGTCGCCCATGTTGATCTCGGCCATGGAACGGACGAGGCTGTTGCCCATGCCGTTGCCCTTGCGCACTTCGACCAGGTAGGAGCCCTGCTGCGTGTCGAATAGACAGGTCACGGCGCAGATGTCCGTCGTGCCCACCTGCCCCATCTTCCACAGGTCTTTGTAGCCCGCCGAAGTCATCTCGGCCATCAGGCGCAGCGGGCCGGCGCTCGTATGGAAAACCTTGCCGTTGTCGCCCGCCATGTAGACCATGATGGTCCACGGGCGGCGTTTCGGGGTGGGTTCGTTCATTAGGTTCCTCCGGCTGATGACGACGCCGATCATTGTAGCGCGCATGGCGCATAAAGTCAATGCGATTTATTTGAAGCCGACTGCTACCCGGTCATGAATGGCCGGGCTTAAGGAACAGCGCCCCGTGAACAGGGCTTCGCGTGGTAGAATTGACGGTAACCGAGCAAAGGAGCTTTCGCGTGAAGGGTCACTCTGCCAGAATGCCACTGCCCATTTTTCTGATCGCTATTGTCGTCGCAGTCCCGCTGATTTCGGGATGCGCAGCGCCCGCGCGGCAGGCTCCGCCAACACCCACCGAGGTCGTTTGCGGGATCGGCACGCCGGGCGCGCACAGCCAAACCGAAGCCGCGGACTACTGGCCCACCGCCGGCTGGCGGACGGCGGACCCCGCGGCGCACAACGTGGATGCGGCGCGGCTCGAGGCGATGACGGACTACATTAAGGACAAGCGGCTGGACATCAAGGCCGTTGTCGTCATCCGCGACGGCTACGTGGTGTTCGAGCATTACGGGCCGGGGCAGGGACCGGACAGCCGCGGCGAGGTGTTCTCCGTGACGAAGAGCGTTGCGTCGACGCTGATCGGGATCGCGCAGCGGAAGGGGCTGCTGGGCGGGCTGGACGAACGCGTGCTGGCGCTGCTGCCGGGCGACTATGCGAACGTCGACGCGGCGAAGGAAGAGATCACGCTGGAGGACGCGCTCACGATGCGCTCCGGGCTGGCGTGGACGGAGAGCGACGCCACCATTCGGGATTTCTACATGGCGGGCGATCCCCTGGCGTTCATCCTCGACCTGCCGGTCATTGCGGAGCCGGGAACGGCGTTCAATTACTGCTCGGGATGCTCACATCTGCTGACGGCCATTGCGTCGGACGCCGCCGGGATGCCCGCGCAGGAGTTCGCGGAGCAGGAGTTGTTCGGGCCCCTGGGCATCGACGGCGCGCGCTGGCTGACCGACCGGAACGGGCAGGCGCTGGGCGGGTGGGGTTTGCAGCTATCCGCGCGCGAGATGGCGAAGCTGGGGTACCTGTTCCTCCGCGGGGGAACGTGGGACGGGCGGGAGATCGTGACACGCGAATGGGTGGCCGCGGCGACCGCGCGCCATACGTCCACCGACAGCCCCTTCGGGCACGGTTACGGCTACCAGTGGTGGACGCACGCAAAGTTTCCCGCGTACATGGCGCTGGGGCGCGGCGGGCAGATCGTGTACGTTCGGCCGGATAAGGACCTTGTGGTGGCGATGCGCGCGGACCTGCCCAACCACGACGCGATCTATTCGCTGATCGAGACGTATGTAACCACGACGCGATCTATTCGCTGATCGAGACGTATGTGGAGCCGGCGGTGAGGAACTGACGAGCGCTGCCACAGAGGTCTCAGAGGACACAGAGGATGGCGGGACCCTCTCAACTGTCTCTGCGACCTCCCTGCCCTCTGTGGCAAAAGGACTATTCTACCGTCACGCTCTTGGCGAGATTGCGCGGCTGGTCCACGTCCGCGCCGCGGCGGACCGCGACGTAGTAGGCCAGCAGTTGCAGCGGGACGACGGTGAGGACGGGCGATAGCAGCTCCGACGCCTTCGGGATGCGGATGACGTGCTGCGCCTTCGTAGCAATGAAGTCGTCGTCCTCGTCGGCGACCGCGATCACGATGCCGCCGCGGGCGCGCACCTGCTCCACCTGGCTGATCATCTTGTCGTAGACGCGGTCCTGCGGCGCGACGACGACGACGGGCATATTCTCGTCAATCAGGGCGATGGGGCCGTGCTTCATCTCACCCGCCGGATACCCCTCCGCGTGAATGTAGCTGATCTCCTTCAGCTTGAGCGCGCCCTCCAAGGCGATCGGGAAGTTGATCCCCCGGCCAAGATACAGGAAGTTGGTGTAGTGGAAGAAGGTCTGCGCGAGCCGCTCGTACATCGGCACGTTGGCCGGGTCCAGCAGGCGGCCGACGAGGTCTGGCAGCCGCGCGAGGTCGTCCAGCAGCCTGCGCCGCTCGTCGACGGGCAGCGTGCCGCGCAGCGCGCCGAGGTGCACCGCGAGCAGGTACTGGTCGACCAGCGAGGCGGTGAACGCCTTCGTGGACGCGACGCCGATCTCCGGGCCGGTGTGCATGTAGACGACGCTGTCGCTCACGCGGGCGGCCGCGCTGCCGATCACGTTGACGATGGAGACGAGATGGCTGCCGTGCGCCCGGCCCTCTTCCATTGCGGCCAGCGTGTCGACCGTCTCGCCTGACTGCGTGATGGCGAGCATCAGCGTTTTGTCGTCGAGCACAGGCTCGCGGTAGCGGAACTCGGACGCGTACTCCACGCGGACGGGCAGGCGCGCAAGCCGCTCGAACATGAACGCGCCGACCAACTCCGAGTGGAAAGACGTGCCGCACGCCACACTAACGAGCTGCGTGAGGTCCTGCGCCTGCCGCTGGGTCAGCGTGACCTGCTCCAGGTAGACCTCGCCGCGACCCAGGTCGACGCGGCCCCGGATGGTGTCCGTGAGCGAGTTAGCCTGCTCGAAGATCTCCTTCTGCATGAAGTGCTTGTATTCGCCCTTCGCCGCGGAGACGGGGTCCCAGGAGATGTTGTGGAGCTTCGGCTGAAGCGGCTTGCCTTCGAGCGTGGAGAAGGCCGCGCCGTCCTGCGAGACGACGGCCATCTGCCGGCTTTCGAGGAAGACCATGCGCCGGGTGTGTTCGAGGATGGCGGGCATATCGGACGCGATGAACATCTCGCCCTCACCGTAGCCGACCGCGACGCCGCCCGCGTTGCCGAGGCGAGCGGTGACGAGGATGCCCGGCTCGCGCTTGGAGAGCGCGACGATGGCGCTGGGTCCGCGCAGTTGGGCCATCGCCTGCCGGACGGCTGCCTCGAGGCTGGCGTCGCCGTGGTAGTAGAGGCCGATGAGATGCGCGATCACTTCGGTGTCGGTGTCCGAGCGGAACTCGATGCCCTCGGCCTCCAACTCGGCCCGCAATTCGCGGAAGTTCTCGACGATGCCGTTCTGCACGACGACAAGCTGGCCCTCGGAGTCGGCGTGCGGGTGCGCGTTGCGCTCGCTCGGCTTGCCGTGCGTCGCCCAGCGCGTGTGGCCCACGCCGATGTTCCCCTCCACCGGCTGCTCGTCTAGGCAGCGCGCGAGGTTGCTCAGCTTGCCGACATCGCGGCGGACTTCGATTTCGCCATCGCGGACGACCGCGATGCCCGCGGAGTCATAGCCGCGGTACTCCAACCGCCGCAAGCCTTCGAGAATGATCTCGGCCGCATTGCGCGGGCCAACGTATCCGACAATCCCACACATGGGTGTCCCCTCCTGAATGGCTTTGACCCGGTTGTGTTCTGGAGGGGAGAGTGGAGGGGCGCAGGGGGTCTGTAGCTGCGCGTCCCTGGAGGCTTCCGCCGATCTGGTCGATTTTCCCCTGCCATCAGCATACGCGGTCAGCGGATACTGACGCGGCCAGCGGCGCTGGCCGGGGTTAACGCCCACCTTGCGGTGGGGAACCTCCTCCTCGTCAACAGCCGGCTGAGCGGCTGTCCAGGCGCTGTGTCTCTCCCGATTGTTGCGCTGTCAGCGCGCCTAAGTCGTGTCGCACCTCCTCAGTCGATAAACTCCAACCAACCCTTGTTTGTTCCGATATGTTCGGCGTAGGCGCCCTGCATGTCGGGGGGCAGCAGCGCGGCGAGTTGCGCCATCGCCTCGTCCGTCATCTCGCGCAGCGTTTCGCGGCCCGCGCGGCCTTCCGGAACCGCCACCTCGCCATCCGCGCCCCGCGGCCAGCGATAGCGGAACGGCCGGCCGTACAGGATGCGGACGGGCGTCCGGTTGACGAACGGGAAGCCCCACTTGAAGTTCGGCGTGCCCGTGACCGCGACGGGGATCAGCCAGCAGTCGGGCGCCTGGCGGGCGACGAATGCAAGCCCTTCCTTGGCCGTCTGGAGGCGCGCGTCGGGGCTGCGGGTGCCTTCCGGCGAGATGACGGAGATATCCCCGTCGGCGAGCAGTTCCCACGTCGCCTTGAGCGCAGCGCGGTCAACGACGCCGCGGGTAATGAAGATGACGTGATAGCCCTTGAGCAGCCAACCGACAAGGGGCCAGCGGCTCGCCTCAATCTTGGTCAGCGGCACCGCGTAGCGGTGCAACCGCGCGCAGATGATGACGGGGTCCAGCCAGTGGATATGGTTGTAAAAGACGATGCCCGCGCCGGTCTTAGGCACATGGCTCTCGTCCACCACGGTGACCTTCAGAAAGAGGCGGATCAGGAAACGCAGAATGGGCGCGGTGAGGTGGCGGCTGAAGGGGACGCGGTGCTTGCGCGGGCGCGGAGCCTCTAGCTCGACCTGGGGGGAGACGCTCGGCGCGGCCACTTCAGAGTTTCCTAGCGCGCGTGGGGCGCGCTGGAGGCCGCGCGGCGCCGGCCTGGCCGCGAGCCTGGCGTTCGCTGCGCCACCGCTCCACCAGCAGGCCGACGCGGTCCAACACCTGATCCACGTCCATGCCGGTCGTCTCGACCATGATGGCGTCGGGCGCGGCCGCCAGCGGCGCGTGCTGGCGGGTGGAATCGCCGCGATCGCGGCGCTCGACGTCCGCGAGGACCTGCTCGAAGCTGACCTGCTCCCCACGGCGCTGGCGCTCGAGATGGCGCCGCCGCGCGCGCTCGGCCAGGGTGGCGTCGAGATAGATCTTGAGGTCCGCGTCGGGGAGGACGACGGTGCCGATGTCGCGGCCGACCATGACGACACGGCCATGTTCCCCAATGCGGCGCTGCGCTTTGCGCATGGCCTCGCGCACCCCGTAGTAGGACGAAATCGGGGTGACGGCCTTCTCGACGTCCATGCGGCGGATGTCCCAACTCACGTCGACTCCGTCGGCAAGCACGGTTACATCGCGGCCGTCGTTGATCGTGGGCGGGAGGACGTCGATGGTGAGCGACTCGGCAAGCTCGGTAACGGCGGCCTCGTCGTGCGGGTTGACGCGGCGCGCAATCGCAGCCGCAGCCACGGCGCGATACATCACGCCCGTATCAAAGTAGAGGTAGCCGAGTTCCTCGGCAAGCAGGCCGCCGACTGTGCTCTTGCCCGAAGCGGACGGACCGTCGATGGCGATAGTGCTGGGGGACAATGCGTTGCGGTTCCTTTCCGATTGCGCCGGCGCACCCTCAGACTGGGCAACATTTTGGCCGGTTCCTTCACCGTGATACGCAGCATCGCGCAGCGCGCGCGCCTCGCCGGCGGTGAGATCGCGCCACTTGCCGGGGCGCAGATCGCCGAGGGACAGCGGGCCGAGGCCGATGCGGATGACGCGCAGCGCAGGATGGCCGAGCAGGCTGACCATGCGGCGCACCTGGCGCTTGCGTCCCTCGCGCAGCGTCAGCTTGAGCCAACTCGTCCGCCGCTGTGGAGGGGGCGCAGCGGGCTGTCCCTTGCCCCCCTGCCCCCCCCGCACGGGTGCGGGTCGCGGCGGCGCGAAGGGCTCGGGCGGTTCGCGGAGCAACATGACCCTCGCAGGAAGCGTGCGTCCGTCGTCAAGCATCACGCCATGCTGCAGACGTCGAATCTTCCGCGCGTCGGGGAGGCCTTCGACCTGCACCAAGTACGTCTTCGGGTGCTCGTAGCGGGGGTGCGACAGGCGCAGCGCAAGATCGCCGTCGTTGGTCAGCAGGAGCAGCCCCTCGCTGTCCTGGTCGAGCCGGCCGACCGCGTACAGGCGCTCCGGCACTCTGACGAGCGTCTCCCACGAAGGATAGCCCGCCTTCGGGTCAGGCCCGGAGAGAATGCCCGCCGGTTTATGCAAGATCACGTAGCGCAGCCGCTCGCGCGGGAGGGGCTTGCCGTCGACCAGGACGGACTGCCGCTCAGGGTCGACCTTCGTGCCCAACTCGGTGACGACGCGGCCGTCGACGGTGACGCGGCCCGCGGCGATCAGTTCCTCGCTGGCGCGACGCGAGGCGATGCCGGCCCGGGCCAGCAATTTCTGTAGTCTCTCTTCAGCCATCTTACGGACTCTGCCAAACGGACAGCGGGATTGACGCTACCGACTCGCCCCCGAACATCCAGCGAAGCTCACCCACAGGCGCGGTGCCGGTCAGCGCGGCGCCGGCTTGAATCGACACGACCGGCAGCAACAGCGACCGCTGCCAGGCCGGGACAAAGATATCAGAGGTTCCATCGGAGCGCAAACGGTAGGTCGAGCCGTTTCCGTCCGTGGCCCACGAGATCCCGGTGTCGGGCAGGCCCGCGTCTTTCCACGCGTACGCGGCCGACGTATAGTCAAACAACTTGCGGGCGTCAGAGTAGCGGTCGGTGCTGCCCAATTCGACGAGCAGTGTGCGCCGGCCGCCGCGCGTCACGGTGGCGACCAGGCACTCCCCCGCTTCATCCGTCGTGCCGGTCTTGACGCCGTCCGCGCCCTCGTATACGCCGAGAAGCTCATTCGTGTTCTGGAGGCTGTGGCCGGCCGCCGACGCGGTCCTGAGCGTCACGATCTCCGCGAGGGTCTTGTTCTCCAGCGCGGCGCGGGCCAACTTCGCAAGGTCGGTGGCGGTGGTGAGTTGGCCCGGCGCGTCGAGGCCGTGGCTGTTGACGAAGCGGGTGCTTGTCAGCCCGAGCTCCTGCGCTTTGGCGTTCATCATGCCGACGAAATCTTCCTCGCTGCCCGCGATGTAGTCCGCCAGCGCGACTGCCGCGTCGTTGCCCGAGGGGATCAGCAGGCCGTGGAGCAGGTCGAGGATCGTAAGCTCTTCGCCCGCGACGAGGCCCATGCGGCTGCCTTCCTGCGCGGCTGCGCGCTCGGTCACGCGGACCACGTCGGTGAGCGGCGCCTGGTCGATGGTAACCAGGGCGGTCATGAGCTTGGCGGTGGAGGCGGGCGGACGTGGCTCGTCGGCCGCTTTCTCGTAGAGCGTCTTGCCGGAAGGCAGGTCAATCACGAGGGCCGAGGCAGCCGTCGTCGTTGGCGCAGTGCGGGACGTGACGAGCGCGTCGATGTGCTCGGGCGCAAGGCGGAGGGGCGGGTATGCGCCGTCGGTCACCACGGGCGGGCCGAACCCGACGCAGAGAAGCAGGAGGAGCGGCGCGAGAACCGCCAGGAACGCGGTGGCGCGGCGCCGCCCCGCGCGCGCGGCAGTCCAGCGCGCAACGGCTGTCTCCGCTTGATCGGGAGCCGCATTTGCGCGATAATACTCAGTATTCAGACTGTCTCTTTTCGAGGTCATCGATGCCTGTTTACGAATACCAGTGCCAACAGTGCGACAAGCGTTTCGAAGCGCTCCGGCCGATGAGCCAGATGGATGCGCCGGCGGAGTGCCCCCGCTGCGGGGCCTCAGACACCCGCCGCGCGATCTCGGTGTTTGCCGCAGTCAGTCGCGGCGCGGATGGCGGTTCGCGCATGATCGCCAGCAGCGCGCCCGGCGGCGGCTGCGCCGGCTGCGCAGGAGGCCACTGCGGCAGTTGCTCGCACTGACCCACGCGCGACTATTATATCATACTACTACGCAACAAAAAGGGCGCCGAGTTCGGCGCCCTTTTTGCGTTTTGGGTGAGGCGCATGCCTATTCGGCCGCGCGCACGATGATGTCGTAGGTCTTGACGTTGTCCGCGCGCTCGCGCTCTCCGGGGACCGGCGTCACCTCGATCAGGAGCTTGTAGTGCTCGCGAATCGGCAACTCGGTCACTTGCGTGAAGCGGACCACGCGCAATTCGCCGGGATTGAGCTGCTTGACCGTCACCGTCTCGTTGGCGAGGTCAACTGCCGTGCCCGTCGCGCTGGGGTCAAACAGCCGGGCGGTCACGCGGACGTTAGACTCGGCCACCTGCCCCTGGTTCTCCAGCGCCACAAGCAGCGTCACCCCACCCGAGGCGAGGAGTTGCCCGGCCTCCAGAGGCGGATCGAAATCGACGCCCATGACCGCAACGCCTCGCTCGTCCGGCGCGACGGTCGCCAACGCGGGGACAGGGATGGCGGTGGTCTCGGGCGCGGCCGGCTGGACAACCTCGATCAACGGTTGGCAGCCCAGGATAAGTGTGGAGACGAGCACCAGCAGCATAACCAGGGCGACACGACGAAGCGATGCGCGGCGCGTCGCCGGGATGGCAGGCTTAAGCATAGTCACTCGATGCTACTCGCAAGCAGCGGTATTGTCAAACGGCGGAGTTCCAAGTTTTTCAGAGAAATCCGGGTTCTTATTCACAGCAAACGCAGAAGCGCTTGCGAAGATACGCGCAAAGGGGCGGACATACAAGGTCCGCCCCTTCTGGTTGCGCCTCGCGTCAGGAGAGCGGCTGCACCTGCGCCGGGCTGGAGCCGCTGGCGCGGGCCTTGCGGCCGAGCCAGTCCTTCTCCGTCCAGCCGACGAGCATCGGGACTGCGATGAAGATGGACGAGTAGGTGCCGGAGAGCAAGCCGACGAGCATCACGGCGATGAACTGCTTGATGGTCGCGCCGCCGAAGAGGAGGATGCTGACCATGATGAAGATCGCATTAAGCTGCGTCGCAAGCGACCGGTGGATCGTCTCCATGATGGAGCGGTTGGCAATGTCCGTGAAGGATTCGCCCCGGTACTTCGGCGCGTTCTCGCGAATGCGGTCGAAGACGACGATCTTGTCCTGCATCGAGAAGCTGATGACGGTCAGGAGCGCGGTCAGGAAGAGCGCGTCCGCCTGCCAGCCGAGGATCAGGCTGACGATGCTGAACAGGCCGAGCACCAGAAGCAGGTCGTGGAACATGGCAATGATCGCCACGGCGCCGTAGCGGATCGGGTGCGCGACCTTGCGGAAGGCGAACACCATGAACGCCAGAATCACGGCTGCGGCAGCCAGGATGGCGAGCAGCGCGGCGTTGGTGACCTCGCGGCCGATGGCGGGGCCGACCGAGCTAAACTGCAACTCGGTCACCGCGGGGTACTTGGCCTTAACAGCGTCAAACAGCTGCGTCTTCTGGATCTCGTCGATCGGTTCAAGGCGCACCTGCAGCGCGCGACCGTCGCCGAGCGTGGTCACCGCAGGGTCCTGGATGCCGTTGGCGGTGAAGACCGCGCGCAGCTCTTCAGTCGGCACCTGCTGATCGAACTGCAACTGCCAGATGGAACCGCCCGTGAAGTCGATGGCGAGCCGGAACGGCGCGCCGGTCGTGGCGGTCGAGTAGATCATCGAAGCCAGGCCGACGAGGATGATCAGGCCCGAGATCAGGAAGTACCAGCGGCGCTTTTCGACAATGCGAAACATCACATCCTCCTCAGGCGCCCAGCAGCCAGTGCCGCTCGCGATACGCTTCGGCGCTCGTCTTATCAAACACGGCGCGCATGAGCGTGCGCGTGACGACAACCGCGGTGAACATGCTGACCAACACACCGATGCCGAGGTTCAGGGCGAAGCCAAGCACAGCCTGCGCGCCGAAGGTGCGGCCAAACAGAATGAGGATCAGGCAGATAATCAGGGTCGACAGGTTCGAGTCCAGGATGGACGTCCACGCCCGGTCGAAGCCGGCCTCGACCGACTGACGGACGGTGCGGCCCCAACGCAGCTCCTCCTTCATGCGCTCGAAGATCAGGATGTTGGCGTCCACGGCCATACCGGTCGAGAGCAGGAAGCCGGCGATGCCGGGCAGGGTCAGCGTGACAGGGATGAGCTTGTAGAGCGCGAGGTTGATGCCCGCGTACAGGATCAGCGCCAACGCAGCAAGAAATCCGGGCAGCCGGTAGTAGATCGTCATGAAGATCAGGACCGTCACCAGGCCGATGGCGCCGGCCAGGATGCTCTTCTGCACCGAGTCCGCGCCGAGGGTCGCGCCGATGGTGTTGCGGTTGACGACCTCCAGCGGCACGGGCAGCGCGCCGTAGCGCAGCTGAACGGCGAGGTTACGCGCCTCTTCGAGGCTGTATCGCCCCGTGATCACGCCCTGGCCGCCCGTGATGGCGCTTTGGATCGTCGGCGCCGAAAGCACAACGTTGTCCAGCACGATCGCGAGCGTGCCGCCGATGTGGCTGCCAGTGTACTGGCCGAAGACCTGCGAGCCATCGGGCTTGAGGCTGAACGAAATCTGGGGCGCAGTGGTCGTCGGGTCGGTCGTGACGCCCGCGTCGGCCAATTCGCGGCCGGTCATCACAGTGGTGAAGACCTGGTCGCCGAGGAGGCTCTGGGTCTCGCCCAGCCTGGCCGGATCGGGCTCGGCGGGGTTGTTGGTCGTGCGGATATACGTGCCCTGCAGAAGCTCCTGCGCGTTCGCGCCGAGGGTCAGGAGCGCGTCGTCCGGGATTTCCACGAACTCGAGTTGGCCAGTGCTGCGCAGCGTCTGAACGGCCTGCTCCGGGTTGCTGATGCCGGGCAGCTCGACGATGATGCGGTTCTCGCCCTGGAGCTGCACGAGCGGCTCGGTGACGCCAAGACCGTTTACGCGGCGCTCGACAATGGCCTTGGCGGCCGCGAGATCGTC
The DNA here is from genome assembly GCA_025454635.1 of Anaerolineae bacterium. GTDB lineage: Bacteria > Chloroflexota > Anaerolineae > CG2-30-64-16 > CG2-30-64-16 > JALOOB01. Next base: position 5,365 of record JALOOB010000050.1, on the reverse strand, counting down.
GGCGGTAACGGTCTGACCAACAGGTGGCTTGGCTTCCAGGAGCACCTGGGTGCCGCCCTGCAGATCCAGGCCCTGCTTGATGGTCAGGTCACGCGACTCGGCAGGCTGCCAGAAGAGCGCCTGTTTAGCAAAAGACGGGTGATCGATCGGCAGCACGATGAATAACACCAGCACTGCCAGCAGGAGGATCAGCACCAACACAAGCGTGTTGCGACTGCGCATTCTCTTCTCCCCCAAATGAGATCTTGTGGGCCCGACGGAATAACGTGGGGCGTAATTAGCCCCGCAAGGTCCTTGCGGGGCGCAACAGAACGATTATAACTCTGGGCTGTGCCTGTGTCAAAAAGAATGTTTACTCACAAATTCGAGCGCGACGTTGAGGATCTCCCTTGGGGTGAGCTCGTCTGTGGCGATGTAGAGGTCGCAGTGCTCGCGCGCGTGGCGGAGGCGATGGCGCTCGTTGTCGTATATCCAATCGGGAAAGTTGGGGTCGCGGCGGCGGAGACGCGTGGTTTCGAGCGCGCAGTCGAGGCAAATCAGGAGGTCCGGGTTGGTGATGCGCTGCCACATGTAAGGGACGTAGGAGTGCTCCTGGAGCACCTGACGCGCGTTCCAGCCCGCCTCCCGCAGCCCGGCGGCAAGCGTCGACTTGCCGGACGCGCACACGCCGACAACCGCGATAAGAGGGCGTTCGCTCACGGACATTCCGTAATTGAAGATTGAGGATTGAAGATTGAAGATGGCGCCGTCTCCGATCTTCAATTCTCAATCTTCGTTCCTAAATCGTCGGCAGCGGGAAGCAGACGGACATCCGGCGGACTTCGAGCGGATCGTCGGCTTCCGGGGCGAAGACCCGGATGACCACGACGGTGGTGTCATCGGCGGGGCGGTTCTCGTCCGCAGCCACTGCGGCGGAGAGCAGGCAGTTGGCGAGGGTTTGGGCCGAGTCGCGGCCGTCCTCGCAGCGCGCGGCCAGGGCGGCGACGACGTCAAGCGGCTCGCCGCGGCGCCGGCCCGCATGCAGCACGCCGTCGGTAAAGGCAACGAAGATCTGGTCAGAGCCGAGCGGTCGCTCATCGATCACCGGCCGGACGCGCCCGCCCACCCCCACCGTCTGCGCGGGCGCGTTGAGTGTGGTCCACTCCCCCGCCTCCCATATCAACACGGGGCACTGGCTATTGCGGGAGATGACCACGGAGCGCGTTTCGAGGTCGACTGATATTATGGTAAGTTCGGCGCTCACCTGTCCACCGCGCTGAGTGCGGAGGTAGTCATGCGTGGCGCGCGCCACGGCCCCGTCGCGCACCCCCTCCGCGAGCAGGCTGATGGCCTTGCGGACCGCGACGTTGCTGATCGACTTGGCCGACGCGCCGCTCCGCTGCCCGTCGACCATGACGACCGAGAGGCCGCCGTGCGGGCGCTCGACCACCTCGACCGAATCGCCGCTTTCGCGCACCGCGTACTTGGCGACCTTCGCGACCGCCATCTCGACCGCCGCCATCACGCTAACCTCGCCAGCGCGTGTTCCCGCACCCACGCCCACGCCTGCTCTTCGGTGAGCACCTCGCCGGCGGCCTGCGCCTCGCGCAGCCCATCCAGCAGCTCCCCCACCAGCGGGCCGGGCGCGATGTCGAGCGCAGCCATGACCTGCTTGCCGTTGAGCAGAGGCGGCGGCGTAACTTGCTCCGCGCGGTGGTTGAAATACGCGTCGAAGAGGTCGCGCGCCGCCTTGAGCCGGAGCCCCCAACGTTCGGCTTCGGCCGCGTCCCCTTGCTCGGTCAGGATTTTCGCCACCGTCGCCAGGTAATCGGCCAGGCTCAGGAGGACGATGTCGGGACCCGTGCTGTCGGACGCGCGGAAGAACCGGTACTGCGCGCGACGGCTGAACGGGTACTGATGCGTTAGCTCGCCGGGGCGCATATGGAGATCCGTCAGTCGCGCCACATAGGCTACTTCGTCGCCCGAAAACTTGAGCGCGGCCAGGCGCGCCTCGGCCAGGAGCGCGCCCCAGTGGTCATGGTCGAAGAAGCGGACGCGGCCGGTGTCCTCCACTGTGCGTTTGGCGGGCTTGCCCCAATCGTGGGCGAGCGCGGCCCAGCAGAGCAGGTCGCGCCGGGTGCGACCTGCGGCGAGCGGCAGGCAGAGATGATCGCGCAACTCTTGCGCGTAGGGCTCCAGCACGGCGCGGGCGTCCTCCCACGCGTCGGGCGGCGCGATCATCATTTCCTCGTCCGCGTGGATCTCCGGCAGCCGGTATGGTCCTTCGGTATAGAGGAATGCGTAGAGGCCCTGCAAGTGCGCGAGGACGCTGCGGCTGTGCTCGAAGACGTCCTGGTAGTGCGGGTGCGACTGGGTCACGCCGACCTGCGCGGCGGATTCAGGCAGGACAACGGGCAGCAGCGCAAGCTCGCGCAGCAGGCCGAGATGCCGCCAGCCATCGGGCGCGACGACGATGCGCATCAGTTCGTCGCGGATGCGCTCGGGCGAGACCGACGGCAGGAGGCGCGCGTCGCGGCGGATAAGGTTGAAGGTGGCATCCTCGATGCGGAAGCCAAGCTCCGCCACCATCCGCACGCCGCGCAGGGTGCGCAGCGGATCGTCCACGAAGGTCCCCTCGGTCACCGCGCGCAGCAGCTTGCGCTCCAGGTCGGCCTGGCCGTCAAACGGGTCGATCAGGTTATCGCCGTCCCGCGACAGCTCGATGGCCATCGCGTTGACCGTGAAGTCTCGATACGCGAGGTCGTCCAGCAGAGCGGGCGCGCGCAGGCGCGCCACGTCGACCTCGACCGAACCGCCCTGTTCGAGCGGGAGGATCGCGCGTCCGACGTCGCGCTCCGCGTCGAGGACGAAGGACGCGCCGCGGAAGCGGTCGGCCAGGCGCCGCGCGAGACGGACGCCGCCCTCCGGGACAATCACGTCGAGGTCGTGCGTGGGCCTTCCGAGCAGGCTGTCGCGCACGTAGCCACCCACCAGCCATGTTGGGCGGCCTGCGTCGCGGATTAAGCCGATGATAGGGTCGAGCAAGAAAGGACCTTCCCGCAGAAAGTGTGCCGCAAGTTGGCAACTTGCGGCACAACCTGTCGTTACATCCGTTCGGCGACCAGTTCGGCGATTTCGCCCGGATGCTTCGCAACGCGCACACCCGCGGACTCCAGGGCGTGAATCTTGTCCGCAGCGGTGCCCTTGCCGCCGCTGATGATCGCGCCCGCGTGCCCCATGCGCTTGCCGGGCGGCGCGGTCTGCCCCGCGATGAAGGCCGTAACCGACTTGGTCATCTCGCGTATGAAGTCGGCTGCCTTCTCTTCGTCCGTGCCGCCGATCTCGCCGATCATGACGACCTGCTTGGTCTCCGGGTCGTCCTCGAACAGGCGCAGGACGTCGACGAAGCTGGTGCCGTTGATCGGATCGCCGCCGATGCCGACCGCGGTCGACTGGCCGATGCCGCGCTGGGTGAGCGCATACACAACTTCGTAGGTCAGCGTGCCGGAGCGGCTGACCAGGCCCACGTTGCCGCGCGAGTGGATGTAGCCGGGCATGATGCCGACCTTGGCCTCGTTGGGCGTAATCAGGCCGGGACAGTTCGGGCCGATCAGCCGCGATTTCGTGGTGTCGAGGAACGCGCGCACCTTGAGCATGTCCAACGCGGGGATGCCTTCGGTGATGCAGATGATCAGCTCAATGCCGGCGTGCGCGGCTTCGAGGATGGAGTCCGGCGCAAACTTCGCCGGCACGTAGATGATGCTCGCGTTCGCGCCGGTGGCATCGCGCGCCTCCGCCACGCTGTCGAAGATCGGCACGTTGCCGACCGCCCAGCCGCCGCCCTTGCCGGGGGTGACCCCGGCCACGACGTTGGTGCCGTAGGCGATCATCTGCTCGGTATGGAAAGCGCCCTCGCGGCCGGTAATGCCCTGCACGACGAGGCGCGTGTTCTTGCCAACAAGGATGCTCATGCGGTCCTCCCCTCCGCGCCAAGCGCCGCAGCTACAGCCTTCTGCGCGGCCTCGGCCAGCGTCTCGGCGGTCATCATCTTTGCGTCGGCCAGGATGGCGCGGCCTTCCTCGGCGTTCGTGCCGACCAGGCGGACGACCATCGGCACCTGCGTCGGGACCTCCTGAAGCGCCTGGAGGATGCCCTTGGCGACCTCGTCGCCGCGCGTAATGCCGCCGAAGATGTTAAAGAGGACGGCTTTGACTTTGGGATCCCGCAGAATGATGCGGAGCGCAGCGGCCACTTTGTCGGCTTTCGCGCCGCCGCCCACATCGAGGAAGTTCGCCGGCTCGCCGCCGTACAGCTTGATGATGTCCATGGTGGCCATCGCCAGGCCCGCGCCGTTGCGTTGACCATGCAGCCGATTTCCCCGTCAAGCTGGACGTAGCTCAGGCCGTTGAGGCGCGCTTCCTGCTCCTCGGGGGTTTCCTCGTCTTCGTCGCGCAGCGCGGCGAGATCTGGATGGCGGAAAAGCGCGCTGTCGTCCAGCACGATCTTCCCGTCGAGCGCCTTGAGCGTGCCGTCGCCGAGCGCAGCGAGCGGGTTGATCTCGGCAAGGCTCGCGTCGATGTCCATGTAGCACGCGTAGAGGCCCTGGCAGATCTTCGCGAACTGCGCGAGTTGCTCGCGCGGGAGGTCCATCTTGAGCGCAATGTCGCGCGTCTGGTATTCGCGCAGCCCCAGGCAGGGATCGACCGCAACCGTGATGATCTTCTCCGGCGTGGTGGCGGCGACTTCTTCGATGTCCATGCCGCCCGCCGCCGAGGCCATGACGATGACGCGGCGAGTGGCGCGGTCGAGGATCATGCCGAGGTAGATTTCGTTCTTGATGTCAGCCGCGGGGTCGACCAACACCTTCTTGACCGTCAGGCCCTTGATGTCCATGCCGAGGATGCGGCCGGCCATTTCCTCCGCTTCCTGCGGCGACTTCGCCAGCTTGATGCCACCGGCCTTGCCGCGGCCGCCGACGAGCACCTGCGACTTCACGACCACTGGCCCGCCGATTCGCTCGGCGATGGCCCGGGCTTCTGCCGGCGTGGTCGCCACATCGCCTTCGGGCACGGGGATGCCGTACTGGCCGAAGATGCGCTTGGCCTGAAATTCCTGCAGTTTCAACGCGCGCCTCCTTGAACTCTGTATGACCGATAACATGGAAAGGGTGACGCGCCATTGCGTCACCGGAGGGGGGTCGATTCACCACAAAGAACCAAAGAACCGAAGGCTCACAAAGCCTTCGTGTAGCTTTGATCCTTCGATTCTTTGTGGTTAGCCGGGCGCTTGCAGCCGCCGAACAAGCTCGATGTAGCCCTGCATGGCCATGTCGGACGAGGCGCCCTTGAGCTTGGCCCAGGCGTCATACTTCGACTTGCCAACGATG
>JALOOB010000049.1 GCA_025454635.1 Anaerolineae bacterium | reverse complement strand
CATCCGGGCAAGCCGGCAGCGTGCGCTAGATCTTTACTTCCGCCAGCGGAAGCTGTTTGTCACCTGCTCGATGATCGTCGCCAGGTCCGCATGGGCGCTCGCGCGCTCGGGGAAGCCCGTGACCACGTCGCGAACGACGATGCGAAGGTCGGGGTCGTCCGGGCTGGTGAAGACGGCGAAGTTCTCCATGCTGCCCTCCGAACCCGACGTCTCATACTGATAGGTCAGGGGGCCGATGCTGCGGTCCTCGGTTTCCGCCGGCTCGATGTACGCCCGGCGGAAGTCCTCTTCCGTGCCCTCGCTCACTTCGACGAGGATGGGCGCGTAGTCCTCGGCCCATTCCGCCGGCTGGAGCGTGTACACGCGCGTAATGGGCGCATCCTTGTCGGTCACTTCGGCTTCGCCCACGAGCCAACCTTGCGGGTAGCGCACCTCAAAGCCGATTTCGGGGTCCCAGAGCACGGCCCACCGTTGGACTTCCTCGACCTGCTCCGGCATCTCCATCTCGGCGCCCGCGCCGGTCTCGGCGGTCGTCGTGCCGGTGACGGTTTCGGTCACCGTGACGGCTTCGGTCGCAGCCGCTTCCGGGGTGGCGACCGGCGATTCGGTGACGACGGGCACGGTAGCGCCCTGTTCGGCCGCGCTCGGGGCGGTCGCGCCCGGCACGGTCGTGCTCGGCTCGCTCCCCGCCTGCGCGGCGCAACCCGCGACCAGAACCAGCAGCGCGAGCGCTGCCACAATAACGAACCACTTCGATTTCAACACAGAATCCTCCCTTGCTCCCACGAGCAAACCGCGAGATCAACAACGCGGCAGGCCCATGCCTGGCGCGTCCGGACGCACACTGTCACTTATCGACCCCGTTTTCCTATGGTAAACTGGCCGCGCAAACTCATTTGAGAGGAGCTCGCATGACCAGCACACGCACTTTGACGCCGGAAGACGTGGCGAAAGTTCCCCAGCCGGGTTACATTCAACCTGTCAACATAAATTTCAGCCCCGACGACGCGCTGATTACCTTTCTGTTCAGCCCCGATCGCTCACGAAACTGGCAACTGTACGCGTTCGACCCGCAGACGGGCGAGCGCGGGCTGTTTCTCGAACCGCCGGGCGCCGGCGTCACGGACGAGAACGTCTCGCTTGAAGAGGCGTTGCGAAGGGAGCGGCTGCGCCAGTGGGGCGCGGGGGTGACTGACTATGCCTGGGCCAAGGAGCATCCCCGGCTGTTGATCCCCTTACCTGATGGTATATACGCGCAGGACGCCAACGGGTTGCGCAAGATCATCGAACAGGGCGCGCAGGATGCGCGCTTCGCGCCGGACGGGGAGCAGGTGGCGTTCGTTCGGGACGATGACCTGTGGGTTGTGGACGCGCGCGGGGGTGAGCCGCGGGCGCTGACTACGGGCGCGACGGCTGCGGGGGTGACGCGCGGGCTGGCGGAGTATGTGGCCGCGGAGGAGATGGACCGGCACGAGGGCTACTGGTGGTCGCCCGACGGGGCGCGGATCGCGTTTGCGGAGGTCGACGAGCGGCGCATCCCTGTCTATCGCATCACGCATCAGGGCAAAGACGCGGACGTAGAGCGGGGCGGGCCGCCGTTCGAGGATCACCGTTACCCGTTCGCGGGGCAGGAAAACGCCATCGTGCGGCTCGGCGTGGTCGAGGTGGCGACCGGCGACGTGACCTGGATGAACCTGTCGGTGGGGGGGCGTCCTTCGACTCCACTGAGTTCCGCTCAGGATGCTTCGGCGGGGTCGACCTACGAGTACCTGGCGCGGGTGAGCTGGCTGCCCGACGGCGCGCTGGTCGCGCAGGTGGAGGACCGCCGGCAGCAGCGGCTTGACCTGATCCGATTTGATCCCCGCACCGGGCAAGGCGCGCCGCTGATGCACGAGCAATCGCGCGACTGGATTAACCTGCACGACATGTTTCACCCGCTGCCCGCGGATTTCGCGCTGGCGCCGGGTGGATTCGTGTGGGCGTCCGAACGAACCGGCTTCCGGCGCCTGTGGCTGCACGACGCAAACGGCCGGCCCGTGCGCGCGCTCACCGAGGGCGAGTGGCTGGTGGAGATGGTTGCCGCGGTGGACGAGGCGGCGGGCTGGGTGTATTTCACCGGGACAGAGGCCGGCAGCCCCTTTTGGGCGGCGGAGCGACATCTGTACCGCGTGGCGCTGCGCGGGGGCGGGCCGCAGCGGATCACGCAGGCGCCAGGGTGGCACACGGTGGTGATTGACCATGCGAGACGCCGCTTTGTCGACACGCACGAGTCGCTGAATCAACCGCCGCGCGTGACGCTGCGCAGCCTGGACGACGACCGCGAACTGGCGGTGATCCACGAGGCGGACGCAGATCCGCGGGTTGCGGAGATGGGGCTGACGCCGCCGGAGATGGTGACGCTGGAGAACCGGGCGGGGACGACCTTGTACGGGCTGCTGTACCGCCCGGATGCGCGGCGGTTCGGACCCGGTCCGTATCCGACCTTGATCGACGTCTACGGCGGGCCGCACGCGCAGCGCGCGACGGAGCTGTGGAAGGGCACGGTCAATATGCGGGCGCAATATCTTCGCTCGCTCGGTTTCCTCGTCTTCACGCTGGACAACCGGGGGTCGGCCGGCCGCGGGCTGGCGTTCGAGGCGGCGATCAAAGGAGACATGGGCCGCGTCGAGGTGGAAGACCAGGTGGACGGCGTGCGTTGGCTCGTTGCGCAGGGACTGGCCGACCGGGCGCGGGTGGGGGTGTACGGGTGGAGCTACGGTGGGTACATGACGTTGATGTGCCTGGTTCGCGCGCCGGAAACATTCGCCGCAGGGGTGGCGGGCGCGCCCGTGACGCACTGGGATGGGTACGACACGCACTACACCGAGCGGTACATGGGGCTGCCCGCGGAGAACGCGGAGGGGTATCGCGAAAGCAGCCCGTTGACGCACGCGGGGGGGATGGCGGGGAAGCTGATGCTGGTGCACGGGCTGATCGACGAGAACGTGCATTTCCGGCACACCGCGCGGCTGGTGAACGAGTTGATCCGGGCGCGGAAGGCGTACGAGTTGCTGCTGTTCCCCGACGAGCGGCACATGCCGCGGCGGGAGGAGGATCGGGTGTATATGGAGGAGCGAATCAGGGACTTTCTGATGGGGGCGCTGAAGTAGCGGCGCGGAGCGTGTTTAGACGTTCTGCGATTTATTATGGCGTCACAGGTATGGCGCTCACAGTTTGTATCCCTGCGCGCACGCGACAATCGTGATACAAATAAGGTAGAAGGAGTGTATAGTGTCTGTACACTCCGATCCTATCCCTGGAGGGTCACATGACTGTCGCAAAGCCTGCTGTTGCGCGCATTGTCTTGCTCTTCGCCGCCATCGCGCTCCTGCTCGCCGCGGTTCCGGTTTCCGCGGGCGAGATGTTCCCGAAGATCCTGCCGCTGCCGGATGGGTGGCAGCCGGAGGGTATTGCTACCGGCCGCGGGACCGACTTCTACGTTGGCTCGCTGGCGAACGGCGCGATCTGGAAGGGCGACCTGCGCACGGGCGAGGGGTTCGTCCTGAACGAGGGCGCGGCCGGCCGGCGCATCGCGGGCGTGAAGGTGGACAAGCGGACGAACTATGTGTTCGGCGCGGGGACGACCAGCGGCCAGGCGTTTGTGTTCGACGGGAACACCGGCGCGCTGCTGAAGGAATACCAACTGACGACGCTGACGCCCAGCTTCATCAACGACGTGGTGATCACGCGGGACGCGGCCTACTTCACCAACTCGAACCAGCCCTTCATCCACAAGCTGCCGCTGGGGCCGGGCGGGCAACTGCCGGCGGACTCGTCCGCGGTGCAGTCGATTCCGCTGTCGGGCGATTACCAGCAGGTGGCGGGCTTCAACGCGAACGGCATCGACGCACCGGCGAACGGTAAGGCGCTGATCATCGTGCAGAGCGCAACCGGCCTGCTGTTCACAGTCGACCCGAACACGGGCATGACCTACCAGATCGATCTGGACGGCGCGACGCTGCCGAACGGCGACGGCATCTTGTTGGACGGGCGGACGTTGTACGTGGTGCAGAACCGGCTGAACAAGATCGCGGTGATCGAGCTGCAGGCGGCGACCAACAGCGGATCTGTCGTCAAGGAGATCACCGACCCGGCTTTCCGCGTGCCGACGACTGTTGCGCAGTTCGGGACGTGGTTATATGCGGTGAACGCGCGCTTCGGGACGCCGCCGACGCCTGAGACGGAGTACGAAGCGGTCCAGGTCGCGAAGTAGGGTTAGTTGGGAGGGGGCGCAGCCCCCTCCCTTGACAATTTCCTCTGATCTATTATAATAGAACAAAAGTTCAGTTTCCCCGAAAGGAGGCGCGGCGAAGGGCATGCCCCCCGACCTGCAGCGAGGCGCATCGGGCCGGCGGCCGAAGAAGAAGCCGCGCACCCTCGAAAACACCGTGTCGGAGATCGCGAACCGGCCCGCGCCGATCCGCCGGAGCATCTTCGACCTGCTCGACACCCTCATCGCCTCGCGCGAGCGTCCCGACGCCGGGCTGCCCGACGCGGAGGACGCTCCCGCGGCGCAACCCCCCGCGCGCCCGCGGACTCGGCAGAAGCGGAAGGATCGCGCTCCAGAAAATCCAGAATCTCGTTGAGCTGGCGCAGGATGAACGCGCGGTCGGCCGGTTTGAGCGCGTAGAGCCGGCGCAGCAGGTCGACCGCCTGGCCGCGGGCCTCGGCGGGCGCGGCGTCGAGCGCGGAAAGACCGTTCTGCGCGAGCGCCTCAAGCGGGTCCTCCCCGAAGTACTCGGCCAGCAGCACCACGATGTCTGCGCGCGGCGCGACCTCGCCGCGCAGGATGCGCGAGACGGTGCTGGCCGAGATGCCCGCGTAGAGCGCAAGCTGGCGCTGGCTGAGCCCGCGGGCGTCGATGCGCGCCCGCAGCCAGGCCGCCAGCCCGTCACCGCTCCGCTCGCCTGTGTCTCCCATGTTGTTGCTTCTGCCCCCGTTGCGCATCAATGAATCAAGAGCATGCATATCGTACCGCTGAACCCCTTGACGCGCAAGTACGGATGTTCTACTGTGACAGCGAAGACGCGCTTCCGCGAAGCGCGGCTTTGATATCAGTTGGGGGAGGTGGCTGATGGAGGACCGGGGACGCGAGCCGGTGCGGGTCGAGGGGGTGCTGCGCGATACGCGGCCCGTGCGGGCGGATCTGGGCGACGGCCGGGAAGTGGAGGGGTTGACGGCAACAGTGGCGGTGGAGGGCGGGGCATACGGGGAGCAGTATCACGTGACGTTTCCGCCGCGGCATGATCTGGACCTGTGGGTGGGCGCAGTGGTGGCCGCGTGGGCGGAGGAACTGGCGCGACGGGCAGCGCTGGCGGGGGAGCTGCCGGAGTGGATGCGACCGCGCCAGACGCGGGGCGAACTGGTGGTGCAGGTGTGGGGACGGTTGCGCTGCGGGAAACCGATTCCGCCGACGGGAGTGCGGCCGGCGACCGTGCTGGTCGAGCGAGCGAAGTTCCCGCGCGTGGATGCGGCGGTGCTGTGCCGGGCGGCGGAGTTGTGGCAGCGGGCGCGGCGGGATCGCGAGCGCCGGTCGGGCGTTGCCGAGGGGGTGCGCTGATGGCGCGGGCAGGCGTTGGGCAGGGGAAGGGGGCTGGCTGGTCGGTGCGGCCGGTGACGCGGAAGCGCGGCGCGCGGCGGGTGAAGCCGATGGGCTACCGGCTAGTGGCGCTGCCGCAGACCCCGCAGGAGGAGATCGACGTGTGCCTGGCGTGTCCGCTGCCCGATTGCCAGCGGGAGGGATGCGCGCTGGAGGGGCGGCCAGGGGCGAAGGGTTAGAGCGTGGGGAGCGGGGGCGTCAGCACCATCACGAATCGACGGTGCTGACGTAACCCGTTTCTGCGATACTTAGCGCTGCTTGAGCAGGTCGCGGATTTCGCGGAGGAGCACGATGTCCTCGGGCGGGGCCGCAGGCGCGACGGTTTCCGCTTTCTTGCGGAAATCCATTGCCTTGTTCATCGCCTTGACGACAAAGAAGAGGGCGAGCGCGATGATCAGGAAGTTGATGATCGCCTGGATGAACTTGCCGTAGGCGACTACTGCGCTGCCGACCGTGATCGACAGCGACGCGAAGTCGACGCCGCCGAGCAGGATGCCGACCAGTGGCATGAGGATGTCGTTGGTGAAGGACGTGACGATCGCGCCGAACGCGCCGGCAAGGATGACGGCGATGGCGAGGTCGATCACGTTCCCGCGCATGATGAACTTCTTGAATTCCTGGATCACAAGCGCCTCCTTGGGGATGAGAAAACGGCCGCCAAAGGTGCAGGCGTCCCTATTATCGGCAGACGGCGGAAGGTTGTCAAAGTGGTTTCTTCCCCGTCCGCCTCCCCTGGCGCGGCAGGAGAGGCGGACGGGGGTGAGGTCACTTCAAGAGCAGCGGCAAGCGGATCTCGCGGGCCACCTTGCCGGATTTTGTGATGGTTACGCTGCCCATCTTGACGCTGAGCGTATAGTCGGCGCCGGGCGCAGCGCCGGGCTTGGCCTTGACGAGGAACTGGATCTCGCCGCTGCCCACCGGGACCGACTTGTTCTGGCTGCCCGAGCCGTCTTCGAACGTGGCATTGCCGGTGATCGTGCCCGTCGCGGTCGAGGCGGCGGTGACGCTCCCGAAGAGGACGCGCGCCGGCCGCGCGGCCCACTTGGACGCGGGCGGGACGTAGGGCACGGCCCAGTTGATCCACGGCGTGCTCGGCGTTTTGGTCGGCGTGGGCGTGAAGGTGGGCGTGGGCGTCGGCGTGGGCACGGTGACGCAGCGGTAAATCTGCACGTCATCGACAACCCAGCCGAACCACCCGGTGTACGATCCGTCGGCGCCAACCCGGAAGCGGAAGCGGATGTTCTGACCCGCGAAGCTCGCCAGGTTCAGCCGGCTCGATTGATAGCCCCAACTCACCCCGCGGAACCCCTGCCGCCCCCGCAGCGGATTGTAGGGCGTTTCAGGGCTGTTGATGAGGCCGTCGTAGCCGTTGTGCGTGAACAGCGGCGCCGCGTCGGTCCACCCGCCGCCGTTGGCGCTGTACTCGAGGACCGCGCCGTCGTAGTACGAGCTGCCGGAGAACTCGAAGTCGTATGAATGGCGGAAGCGCATGTAGAGCTGGCTGGTGTTGGGCAACCCAACGGGCTGTGACATTTCGATGCTGCCATCGCTAAGCTCGCCCAGGTTGTCGCCCCACAGATGCAGCAGGCCGCTGCCCGCGTAATTCATGGCGAAGTTGTACGGGTTGACTGTCTGCGGGTAGTACCAGGGGTTCGGGCCGACGGAAGCGGCAGAGAACCACCGGCTCTGCGTGAGCCCCTGGTTCTCGAAGTTCTCGTTGTAGAGATACTGCGGGCCTTCGCCGGCCGCGCAGACGGGGGCTTCGGTGGATGAGCAGGAGGCGGGCTGCGCGTTCATCTGGGTCGCGTCGAGCGCGTCCTTGACTTCCTGACAGTCGGCCACGGTGATGCCGGCCGCGTTGGTGGCCGCGTAGTCCATACAGGCCTGTGGGAGCAGGTCGTAGGCATCCTGGAATTCGCCGCCGGAAGTGAGGGTGAGGGCGGCCATGCGGTACCAGATGCGCGCCACTTTTTCGAGGCCGAGCGGGCTGACGGTCTTGCCGTTGAACGCGCCGCCGTCGGTCATCAGGAAGGCGGCTTTGTTGGGCACGCCGCTGTTCCAGTGAACGCCGCCGTTATCGTCGAGGCCACAGTAGTAGTTGCCGCTGCCGACGCGGTCGGGATCGCCGTAGATGGTGGGGTCCTTCATACTGCGCAGGATGCCGAGCGAGGGCGGGTCATCTTCGCCGATGAGCCACTTGCTGGCCGCGGAGTCGTTGCCCTTGCCATTGGTCTGGTCGACGAACTCACCCCAAATGTCGGAGAGGGACTCGTTGAGCGCGCCGGACTGCATGTAGTAGAAGAGCTGCGACTCGTAGTCGGTGACGCCGTGGGTGAGTTCATGCGCGACCACATCGTCTGCCGACGCGAGGCCCTGGCCGTAGACCATCTGCGCGCCATTCCAGAAGGCGTTATTGTACGGGCAGGTTCCGCCGCTGGTGTAGCAGAAGCGGACGGTGGAGATCAAAGGCATGCCGGCGCCGTCGAGCGAATCGCGGCCGTGGCGGCCCAAGTAGAAATCGTAAGTGTCGCCCGCATAGTCGTATGCGAGGTCGACGTCGCCGATGCCCGTCGCGCCGCCGCCTTCGGTTCGGACGGGGCCCCAGCCTGGGAGGCCCGCGCCGCGGGTGTTCTGGTTGTCGTAGACGATCCGGTTCTTAGCATGGGGCGCCTGGTTGAAGGTCAGCGCGACGTGGCCGCTGAGCGCGTCGACAAGGACGAGCTGGCGGATGGGCAGGAGCTCGGCGGTGGTGACCTCGACGCGCCACGCGAGGGTGGTGGGGGCGGATGGGCGGCCCAGGAGTTCCGGCGCGTAGTACCACAACTCGGCCGCGCTTGCGGTCAGGGTTTCGACGGCGACCTGCTCATGCTTGGCGGTCACGCCGATAGCGGTTTGCTGCGCCTGACCCGCGTCGATATTGGGCGCGGTTGGCAGGGCGGCGGTATCGCCCTCGGGGAGCGCCTCGCCCGATGCCGACCAGACCGTGCCGGCGTTATCGACCTGGGCGACGATTTCGCCGCCGAGAACGGGGATGCCGTTAACGGTTTGCTGGTAGCGGACAAACGCGCGAGGTTCGAGGCCGCTGGCTGTGTCGGTTTCCTGCTCCTCGACGCGCAGCGTGGCGGGGTCCTCGATGCCGAAGAGCGCGCCGTACTCGCTCAGGAAGGCGCGGGCGGCCGCGTCGGGCTGGCCCTCGATGCCGGTGGCGACTCCGCGGAACGCGGGCGCACCGCCTGCGGCGGCGGTGACGTCCGAACCGATGAAACGGACGCGACCGGTCTGCATGTGGGTGGCCACGCGGGCGGGGCCGGCCGCGGCTTGGAGCCGGGCGACGAGCGCGAGGTCAGCTGCGCCAGTAAGGTCGGGCGCGTAGCTGAGGGGCAAGCCGGCAGATGCTGCGGCCGGAGGCGCGGCATCCGCGATGTCTTGGGGTTGCGGAGTGCCGTCCCGCAGGGGGACGGGGGTGTCGACGTTTGCGATCGCAGGGGTGGGGCTGCCAATGAAGCCGGGCAGCAGAGTGACGACGAGCGCGACAACGGCCAGGACAAGGAGCATGCGTTTCATTAGGTTTCACCTGTGTGGGTGGAGGGTTGGCCGGCAATGAGAGCAAGTATAGCACAACCAGCCAGGAGTATGAACGTGAGGGTTGGGGGTATTGCGGCGCGCGCCGCGGGAGACGCGGGACCCGACGGGACGCCACCTTGTGGTGAAGCTCCCGTCGGGTCTTCTTATTTGCTAAGCGCAACCACAGCGTGATTATTGGCTGGCGGCGCTCCTTCGACTGCGCCTCGACCCTGCGGGTCGGTCTCCGCTCAGGATGCGCCAAACAGGTAGGCATCCTTAGCGGCGGCCCCGCCAGGGGCCGGAGTCGAAGGACACCACCACATCATCCGGCCCTTTCTATGTGGATGCGCTTATATTAGTTCTGCCAGCGCTGGATGGGCACGTCGTCGGGAGTGAGGCCGGGGATGGCGCGGCCGCGGTAAAGCGGCACTTCGTCCGCGGCGCGGTAAGCCGCGACAAGGCGGTCGGAGAGCGGATTCTTGACCACCTGGCCCGTAGACGAGCAGCACTCGCAGAGCAGATCCGCGCGGCCGTCCATCTCGATGCCGATCGCGCCGCAGCACGGACACTCGCAGAAGAGGAAGCCGGGGCGCTCGGCGGCAAAGGCTTCGTAGGCGAACGGCCGGGGGCCGAAGAGCGCCTGATCGGGGCCTGCGGACTGTTCCTCGCCGGCCTCCTTGAGCTTGCGCGGCTCGGACGCGAGCATGCGCGGCGCGCCGCAGATCACGAACAGCCGCTCGAACCGGGGGAAGAGCAGCTTGCAGTCGGGGCCCTGCGCCCAGGCGAGGTGGCGCGGCCAGAACTCGCCGTGGTGGAGCCCCTCGGGCCACGGCCGCGCCTCGACCCAGGCGTTGAGTCGAGGGAGGTGAAAGAGGCCGCCACACCAGCCGGCCTTCTCCAGGCCGAGCCCGCCGGTGCCGTACTCCCATTCAAGGCCGAGCGCGTCGAAGAACGCGGCCCAGCGCGCTTCGGTTGCCGTGGTGAACCCGCGGCCCTTGTAGAGGATGAAGTTTTCCACGAGTGCATCTCCGGGGGAGTGAAGTCGCAGCGTTGCCGGGAGGGGCCGTCGTTGGTCCACCGAGGAACTGGTCCGGAGTTCCAATTGTTTCGTACTGCCACGAAACAGAAACAATCACGCTACCCGCCATAGGCGTTGCAATCAACGTTGACTGCAAGAGGCATTGTACACTATGCCATGCGTAGGATGTCAAGTACGTCAAATGACACAGAACCTCTTCGCATAGAACGCGCCTGGCTCCCCCAGCTATGCGACGGAGGCGGGTTTCGGTCGCCAGAGGGCCATGAGGACGGCCGCGAGCAGCGCGAGGCTGCCGCCCCAAATGAAGGGCGCGGAGGGGCCGAGGCCGGGCCAGCCGAACGCGCCCTGCCATAACACCCCGGCAATGACTGAGGCGGGGAAGTCGAGGATGCCGAGGACCGCGTTATAGGTGCCGTAGGCGGTGCCGCGTACCGCCGCGGGCACGATGTCCGCGACGAGGGCCTTTGCGGTGCCGTAGGCCAAACCGTAATAGAGACCATACAGGGCGTAGAACGCCCACACCTGCCAGGCGGTCTGCGCCAGGCCGAAGCCGAGGTAGATGAGCGCGTAGACGAGCCAGCCGCCGATGATAACGCGGCGGCGGCCGATGCGGTCAGAGAGGGAGCCGGCAGGGGTGGATACGAGCGTGTAGATGAGGTTGAACGTGATGAGCATGGCGATGATGCCCGCGACGCTCAGGCCGCGCTCCTGCGCGCGGAGGACGAGGAACGCGTCCGACGAGTTGCCGAGGTCGAACAGGCCGACGATCAACATGAAGATCACGAACTGCCTGCCGAGGCTGCGGAAGGCGAACCGGGGCGCGGCGCGCTGTCCCTTGACGATGGTCTCCTTCGCGAGGACTGCGAGCGCGATCACCGCGAGGATCGCGGGAATGAGTGAGACGAGGACGATGGCGCGGAACGTGCCGGCGCCTAGGCTGACCTGCCCGCGCTGCATCAGGAGGACGATGGCGAGCGCGATGATGAGGCCGAGCATGGCCCCGGCAGTGTCGGCCGCGCGGTGGAAGCCGAACGCGAGGCCGCGCTGCTTCTCGGTGACGGAGTCGGCGACGAGCGCGTCCCGCGGCGCGGTGCGGATGCCCTTGCCGACGCGGTCGGACCAGCGCGCGACGGCGACTGCCGCGGGGGAGCCGGCGAAGTAGAAGAAGGGCTTGGCGAGCGCGCTGATGCCGTAGCCGACGACGGCGAGCCACTTGCGGCCGCCGACCTTATCGGAGAACCAGCCGGAGAAGAGCTTCAGGAGGGAGGCGACCGCCTCCGCGACCCCCTCGATGAGGCCGATGACCGCGGTGGAGGCGCCGAGGACGCCGGCGAGGAAGAGCGGGAGCAGGTTGATGACCATCTCGCTGGAGATGTCCATGAGGAAGGAGGTGATGGAGACGGCCCAGACGTTGCGCGGGAGGCTGCGGATGGACGGCGGTTGTTCGGCGGCGGTGGGTGCTGGCATGGGTGGGCTCCTTTTCCGGGGCGCATCGTCGCGCCTTTTTGCGCATTTGGCTAATCTGGCGCGGGGCCTGACAGGTTGCCGCCCGAGCGAATCTCGATGATACAATCCCTGCGCGGAGGTGAGTGACGGATGAGCAAGGGACAGCTATCTTCGGAAGAGCGGGCGGACCTGCTTGCCGTGTTGCAGGCGCGCTTCGAGAAGCATGAGCGGCGGCATCGGGGCCTGGTGTGGGCGGAGGTGGCCGCGCGGCTGGACGCGCGGCCGGAGAAGCTGCGCGCGCTGCGGGAGATGGAGCGGACAGGTGGCGAGCCGGACGTTGTAGGGCGCGACGCGGAGACGGGGGAGTTCCTGTTTTACGACTGCGCGGAAGAGAGCCCGTCCGGCCGGCGGAACACCTGCTACGACCGGGCTGCGCGGGAGGGCCGCAAGACGGCCGCGCCGGCGGTCAGCGCAGTGGAGATGGCCGACGCGCTGGGGGTGGAACTGCTGTCGGAAGCGGAGTACCGGGCGTTGCAGGAGTTGGGCGAGTTCGACAGGAAGACGTCAAGCTGGGTCAAAACGCCCGCGCCGATTCGGAAGCGCGGCGGCGCGCTATTCTGCGACCGGCGCTACGATCACGTCTTCACGTATCACAACGGCGCGGACTCGTACTATGCAGCGCGCGGGTTTCGCGGCGTCCTGCGGGTGTAGCGCATCGGCGCCAAGCTGATCCCGTACGCAAGGAAGGGTTTCCCCATGCCCACACAACTTATCGGCCAACTCCTGGCCCTGCTCGATGCGGGGTTCGACGGGCCCGACTGGCATTCGCTGACCGGTAACCTTCGGGCGGTGACCGAGGACGACTGGCGGTGGGTTCCGCCGGGCGGTCGCCGGTCGATCCGCGACATCGTCCAGCACGTGGGTGGCGCGAAGTATATGTATCACAGCAACGCGTTCGGGAACGGCTCGCTGGACTGGGAGAGCCCCTTGGTGCTGGGTGAGGGGCAGCTGGGCTCGCTCGCCGATGCGCTACAGTGGCTGCGCGAGGGGCACGCGCGGCTGCGCAGCGCGATTGCCGCGCTGGAGGATGACGCGGAGTTGAGCCGGCCGCGGCCGCATCACTCGCGGCAGGGCGTGACCACGCAGTGGATCATTCTCGTCATGCTCCAGCACGACCTGTACCACGCGGGGGAGATCAACCACATCCGCGCGCTCAGGCAGGGGGACGACGAATAGGGGCGAAAACGGCCCGTTATTGCCCGTTCGCGCTGCGTTCAATTATGGTACAATCGGCGCATGACGGACGAACCCATCGTCGACCACCTGTTGCTCGACGCGGCGCGTGATCTGCGGACCGCAGCCGCGGACGCGTATGAGCGCCGCGCGGAGCAGCTCGACGCGCTCGCGAAACTGGTCGAAGCGGGCGTGTGGCAGGGGGAGGCGGTGCGCGCTGCGGTTGCGGAGGGGCGGCGCGACCGCGCGCTGCTGCGCATGCGGGTGTGGGAGTTCATCGAGGCGGCGGGCGGGGGGAACGACCTGCCGCTCGACTACCGGCCCCTGCTGCTGCCGGGAAGGCCGCCGCGAGAGGCGGACCTAGATGGGGCGGAGGGGTTCCTCGACAAGCTGCGGCCGCGCGATGCAGACACCGAGCTGTGGCTGCGTGCGCTCAAGCTGGAGGCGCGGGCGTATCTAAGCCAACTGCGCGGGGACCGCGCCCTGCGCGAGGCGGAGCGGCTGGCCGACCGCACCACGAAGCAACTGCTGACCGGCGTCGACCGGCTGCGCGCCGATGACCTGCGGCGGATGGCCGCGTATATCATGGCGCTGCGCGTCTATCGCAGCCTGTATCTCCCCTGGCGGGTGGAGTC
>JALOOB010000312.1 GCA_025454635.1 Anaerolineae bacterium | reverse complement strand
GGCCGGGCTTTTCGTAGCCTTGCAGGTAGATCTCCAGAGGAACGAGCAGCGCGCCGGGCTCGATCAGGAGGCGCGCATCGAGCGCGAGCAGAGCGGCGGTTAGCGGGCCGGCACTGCGAGCGGCGACGACGCCGCCGACAGTGGCGCGCCGGCGGACGTTGGGTTGCGCGTGGCGCTCGGCTGCGGCGCGGAGGCCGGCAGGCAGATCCGCGGCGGCGGCCAGCGCCTCGAGCGTGGCGGTTGCGCCGATGCGCCAGGTCGCGTCACGCCGCGCGATCTCCGCCAGGGGGAGCGCGGCGAGGTCAACCAGGCCGCGCGATCTCCGCCAGGGGGAGCGCGGCGAGGTCAACCAGGGCCGCCGGTGGGCGGCTGCCCGCCGACAGCCTGGTCCCGCCCGCGAGGGGACGCGTGACGGGCGACGCGCGGCCGAGCAGGGCCAGAGCCTCTTCGAGGCTATCGGGCCGGTGGTATTCGGTGTGTGTCGTCACTGCTTCAACTCCATCGTTTCCAGTTCGACTGGCTATAACTCGCCTTTGGTGTACGGGCGGCCGAGCACTTCGGGCGCCTGGGCCTGCCCGCGAGTGTTTGCGCGGAGCAGGAGGACCAGAATCGTCAGCACGTACGGCAGCATGAGCAGAAATTCATAAGGAATGGCGCCGGCGCCCCGGCCGATCTGGCTGAGCGCCTGGATCCGGTACTGGACCGCGTCGGCGAGGCCGAACAACAGCGCGCCGACGAGCGCCAGGCCCGGCTTCCAACGCGCGAAGATGACAAGCGCGACGGCGATCCAGCCGCGGCCGCCCATGATGCCTTCGCGGAACATCCGCAGCTGCACGACGGTGAGCACGGCGCCGCCGAGGCCGGCCAGCGCAGTGCCGACCAGGACGCCCGCGTAGCGCACCCAGGGCACCTTGACGCCGGATGTGTCGGCCGCCGCGGGGTTCTCGCCGACGGACCGGATTTTAAGCCCCCAGGTGGTTCGGAAGAGCAACACCGAAACGACTCCGACCAGGAGGAAGGTCAAATATACCGTAGCGTCGTGCTTGAACAAAATGTCGCCGAGCACCGGGATGCGGCTCAGGAGCGGGACCTCGAACGGCGGAAGGCCATTGGTGCGGGCCGTCAGCGAACTGAACTGCTGGCGGTAAATATAGTTGGCGATGCCGTGGCCGAAGACGACGAGGGTGACGCCGGTGATGACCTGATCGGCGCGCAGGGTAACCGCAAAGACGGCGACGAGGATGCCCATTGCCATGCCCCCCACGGCGCCGGCCAGGAGACCGAGCCAGGGGCTGAGCGCGGCGAGCGGGCCGGACTGGAGCGAGTAAGCCACGAGAAATCCGGCGACCCCGCCGACGACCATGACGCCGTCCAGGCCGAGGTTGAGGACGCCGGAGCGCTCGGTGACGATTTCGCCCAGCGTGGCGAGCAAGACGGGCACGGCAAGGCGGATCGCGGCGGTCAGCAGCGCAACCAGGAAGGCCCAGTTGAGGATGAGGCTCCAGTCCATCGGTTACCTCGAGGTCTTTCGCCGCGCCAGCCAGCGGAACGAAAACTGGCGGTGCGCAAGCGGACTGCGCGCCGATGGTCAGGGCGGCGAAGAAGACGGACGCGATCAGGACGCCGACCGGGTGCATACGGCCGAGCAGGGCGACGAGGATGCCGCTGAAGCCGTAATCGCCTGAGATGCCGCCTTTGAGCCGGGTGTGGAGCGAGCTGACCTCGATGACGCCCGCAAGGCCGGCCATGGCGCCTGAAAACATGAGGGCGAAGAGGATGAGTCGCTCGACCTTGATGCCCGCGTAGCGCGCCACGCTGCTGCGGGAGCCAACAGCGCGCAGGCGGAAGCCGAGCGGGGTGGACCAGAGCAGCAAGTAGACGACGGGGACCATCAGCAGGGCGATGACGACGCCGATGTGGATGCGCGAACCGAGAATCACGGGCATACGCGCGGCTGCCACGAACTGGGCGCTTTCGGGGAGGTAACCGCCGGGCTCCTGCAGTGGGCCGCGCGCGACGTACTCCATGAAGAGGATGGCGATGTAATTGAGCATGAGCGTGCTGATGATCTCGTTGATGCCGCGCTTGATTTTGAGCCAGGCCGCGACGGAGGCCCAGAGCGCGCCGCCGATGATGCCGGCGAGCAGCATGGCGACGATCAGGAGGGCGCGCTGGGCCGGACCCGTTGCGCCGAAATCACCGAACGTCAGCGCGAGCGCGCCGCCGGCGAGCGCGCCCATGTAGTACTGGCCTTCGCCGCCGATGTTCCAGACACGGGCGCGGAAGGCGGCGGTCAGGCCGAGGCCCATCAGCAGCAGGGGGGTGGCCTTGAGGATGGTTTCTTCGATCTGGCGCTGGCCGCCGAACGCGCCGCGGAGCATGGTTGCGTAGGCTTCGATCGGGTTGGCGCCTGCGATCAGGATGAGCAGGGCGCCGATCAGGAGACCGGCCAGCACACCGAGCAGGGGCGCGCCGATGGTGACGACCCAGGCCATGTTGCGGCGCGGCGCGGCGGGAGCTTTTTCCAAGTTGGCGACGGCCATGATCAGACTCCTCGCGCCGCGTCGCCGGGAGGCGCCGCGCGCTGGCCGGCCATCATCAGGCCGATATCCTTCACGTCTATATCGTTCGGATCGACGATGCCCACGATCTGCCCCTCGTACATGACGGCGATGCGGTCGCTGAGCGCGAGGATTTCGTCCAGCTCGGTGGAGATGAGGAGCACGCCGACGCCGGCGTCGCGCTGCTCGACGAGCTTGTTGTGGACGAACTCGATGGCGGCGACGTCGAGGCCGCGCGTCGGCTGCGCGGCGAGGAGGACCTTCGGCGCGCGCGACAGCTCGCGCGCGAGCACCATCTTCTGCGCGTTACCGCCGGAAAGGTTGCCGGCCATCGTCTCGATGGAGGGCGTGCGGACGTCGAAATCCGAGACGAGATTGCGCGCATTGCTGCCAATGGCGCCACGGTCAAGGAAGCCGCGCGAGGTGAAGGGAGGCTCGCCGACGTTCTGGAGGACGAGGTTCTCCGCAATCGAGAAGTCCTTGAGCATGGCCATGCCGTAACGGTCGGAGGGGACGTGGGCGAGGCCGGGGACCGTGCCGCCGCGGGCGGGAAGAGGCCGGCCGCACACGGTGACGCTGCCTGCGGTCAAGGGGCGGAGCCCGGCGATAACTTCTTCGAGCTCGGTCTGGCCGTTGCCCGCGACGCCGGCAATGCCCAGGATCTCGCCGGCGCGCACTTCCAGACTGACGCCCTGGAGCGCGGGCAGGCCGCGGTCGTTGTCGGCCCGCGCTTCAGTCACGCTGAGCACGGGAGCGCCGGGGGATGCGGGGCCTTTGGGCACGACGAGCATAACGTCGCGGCCGACCATCATGCGGGCGAGGGTATTCTTGTCGGTGCCCTGCGTGCGCGTCTCACCGACGACGCGACCGTCGCGCATGACGGTGATGCGGTCGGCCACGGCCAGGACTTCGCCGAGCTTGTGCGAGATGAAGACAATGGACTTGCCCTCGGCCTGGAGGCGGCGGACGATTGCGAGGAGGCCGGTCCATTCCTGGGGCGTGAGCACGGCGGTGGGTTCGTCGAGAATCAGGACGTCGGCGCCGCGGTAGAGGGCCTTCAGGATTTCGACGCGCTGCTGCTCGCCGACGGAGAGGGTCCAGACCGGCGCGGACGGGTCGATCTGGAGGCCGTACTGCTGCGAGAGCGCGATGAGGCGTTTCTCGACGGCGCGGCGGTCTTCCAGGAAGGGCGCGCGCGGGGAAGCGCGGCCGAGGACGATGTTTTCGGCGACGGTGAAGGGTTTGACGAGCATGAAGTGCTGGTGGACCATGCCCAACCCGGCGTCGATGGCGTCGGCGGCGGAGTGAAAGGCGACGCGCTTGCCGCGCAGGAAGATCTCGCCCTCGTCCGCAACGTGGAGGCCGTAGAGGACATTCATCAGGGTGGACTTGCCCGCGCCGTTCTCGCCCAGGAGCGCGTGAACTTCCCCGGGCAGGAGATCGAAGTCGACGCCTGCGTTCGCGAGCACGCCGGGAAAGCGCTTGACGATACTGCGCATCCTGACGACAGGGTCGGGAGGTGTGGTCACCGCGCGGAGTCCTTCCTGGGAAGAGAGACCTCCGAGGTCGCGTCACTTGCGGTGACGGTCAAGACCTCGGAGGTCTTGCGCAAAACGTTACTTCTGCGCTTCGGGCACGAAGGGCACTTCGAACGCGCCGGACTTGATGTCGGCGAAGGCCTTGTCGCTTGCGGCGAGCGCGTCAGCCGGGATCTTGTCCTTGAGCGCGGGGTTGAAGACCAGCTTGAGAGCGCCTTCGGGCACACCGTAGTCGTACCACGGATTGTCGAAGGCGCCGGCCTTGGTCTGCTCCATCATGGTGGTGAACATCGGGATGAGGTCCCAGACAATGCTCGCAAGCACGACTTCGGGGCCGTTCTCCGTCATGTCGCCGACGTAGCCGGTGACGTAGCCGCCGCGTTCTTTGGCGGCCTCGATTGCGCCGAGGGCCGGGCCTTCGCCGCACTCGATCCAGAAGTCGACGCCGGCGTCTGCCTGGGCGAGCGCAGCTTCCTTGGCCTTCGCCACGTCGACCCAGTCGCCGACGGCGGTCACGATCAACTGCGCGTCGGGGTTGACGGTCTTTGCGCCGGCAAGGAGCGCCTCACCCATGGCGTGGCAGACCGGGATGTCGAAGCCGTAGAGCGCGCCGAACTTGCCGGTCTTGCTCATCTTGGCGGCGACCATGCCGAGCGGGTAGGCGGCCTGGTAGAAGGGCTGGTCATAGTCGGCGACGTTCTTGGCGGTGCGCTTGATGCCGCCACCCCAAGCGAAGTTGGCGTTCGGGAACTCCTCCGCGACCTGGAAGGTGGCGTCCTGGAAGCTGAAGGAGTGGGCGACGATCATCTGGAAGCCCTTGTCCGCGTATTCGCGGATTACGCGGGGCGCGTCCGCGTCGGCGACGTTCTCGGAGTAGGCGATCTTATAGCCTTCCTTGCCGAGCGCCTGGGCGGCGGTGTAGCCCGCTTCGTTCCAGGAATTGTCGTCCCAGGGGCCGGTGAGCACGACAGCCAGGCTGCCTTTCTCGGCCGCGGGAGCTTGTGTCGGTTCCGCCGCGGGCGCCTGTGTGGCGGCGGGGGCGGTGGTGGGGGCGGCAGCCGGGGCTGCCGTAGGGGCGGCCGGGGCGCAGGCCGTTAGGACGAGCGCGACGACCATGAGAACGAGAGCGATTCGACCGAGCATTCTTCCCTCCTGGAGCTTGTGGGGACGAAGTCCCGCAGGACCGACTCAGGCGAGCGGGAGGCCCATCTGCCTGAGCTCGCCTTTGACCTCTTCGTAAGTTTCAAGCCACGCGGGCCGCGGCTTGACCGTCACTACGTCATACACTTCGCCGAAGGGCTGGCCTTTCGGCCGCTTGTCTAGGTCGGGTTTGTACAGGTCGACGAGGCGGCGGACGATGACGTCTGCGTCGCCGCGCGAGATGCCGGCGGACGCGCGCGCGACCTCGGCGGTGAAGCGGGCTTCGAGGCCGGAGACGTGATCGCGATTCACGCCGGCGGCGGAGCGCGGGCCGATCAGGCCGGAGGCGCCGGATGCGCTGGCGAGGACCGCCATAGCCGCGCACTCGTAGAGCAGCGTCTTCGTGCCCGGGCCGCCGACGGGAGTGATGACCACGTCGGTCATGAGGCGCGAGTTGCGCGCGAGCGACTGCTGCGCGAGGCTGATCGCCTGCAGGATTTCGGGCGTGGTGTCGTTGTCGAAGAACGGGTGCGCGGGCGACACCGAGTGCGTGTTGGTCATGTAGAGCATCTGCAACAGGATGCAGCCGGAGACGATGGCGAGGGCCATGCCGTCGCGGCCACCGCACGAACCGCCGTAGATGGTGTTGTAGAAGGAGTGGATGACGCTGCCGGTTTTGACCAGGTGCGCCAGCTTGCTCAGGGCCATGTAGTCGGTTTTGAACTCCGAGATCATGGCGATGTGGTGCCAGTCCTGCGTGCTGAACCCGCCGTGGGAGGTGCCGGAGAGCTC
>JALOOB010000311.1 GCA_025454635.1 Anaerolineae bacterium | reverse complement strand
GCCGGTCTCGCGCAAAATGGCGATGCGTTTCGTCGCGGGCGAGACGCTCGACGAGGCCGTCGAAGCCGTGCGCGGTCTCAACCGGCAGGGCATGATCGCTACGCTCGACCATCTGGGGGAGAACGTCGCGACCCGCGAGGAAGCGGTGACCGCGGCGGACGAGTACCTGATCGCGCTCGACGCGCTGGACGAGTCGGGCGTCAACTCGAACGTCTCGCTCAAGCTGACGCAGATGGGGCTGGACCTGGGCGACGACTTCTGCTACGAGCGCGCACGATCGGCATTTACCGCCGGCTGCGCGGCGAGTACCGCAACGTCGGCCTCGTGGTGCAGGCGTATCTCCACCGGACGCAATCCGACGTGGAGGCGCTCATCGACGACGGCATGGGTCACTTCCGGCTGTGCAAGGGCGCCTACGACGAGCCGGCCACGATCGCCTACCGTGAGCGGCCGCGTGTCACCCAGGCCATGCATGAACTGATCCGCACGTGCTACAGCGCGGAGTCCCGCGCGAAGGGCGCTTTCGCGGCCATCGCCTCGCACGACGAGGACGTCATCAACTTCGCCAAAGCCTACGCCTACCAGCACGGGCTCGCGCCGTCGCAGGTGGAATTTCAAATGCTCTACGGCATCCGCCGCGAGCTGCAAACCGCGCTTGTCAAGCAGGGCTACAAGATGCGCATTTACGTGCCATACGGCACACACTGGTACCCGTACTTCATGCGCCGCCTGGCCGAACGTCCGGCGAACCTGCTGTTCTTCCTGCGGGCGCTCGTCGGCGATTGACGCGACCTTGCCGCGTGCTGCGGGTTATACTACAGCGCAAACCCGTTACAAACACCCTCCACTCAAGGAGACAGCATGGCTGATCGACCTCTCGAGGGCCGGTGGGCTCTCATCCTCGGCGCATCCAGCGGCTTCGGCGCGGCGGTGGGCAAGGCCCTCGCCGCGCAGGGCATGAATATCGCAGGCGTGCATCTCGACCTGCGCGCGACCCTGCCTCTGGCCAAGCAAGTGATCGCGGACATCGAGGCGCAGGGCGTGAAGGCGCTCTTCTTCAACACCAACGCGGCCGACCCCGACCGCCGCGCCAAAGTGTTGCAGGGACTGGCCGAGGCGATGGGACCCGGTGAGGGCGTTCACGTCTTCATGCATTCGCTCGCCTTCGGCACGCTCAAGCCGTTCATCCCCCCAACGTCATGGCGCACAGCCTGGTCTACTGGACGCAAGACCTCGTGCTGCGCGGCATGGTGGGCCGCGGCAGCCGCATCTTCAGCATGACGAGCGAGGGCAGCCACCGCGTGGTGCCCAACTATGGCGCGGTCGGCGCGGCGAAGGCTGCGCTTGAAGCGCACACCCGGCAGCTTGCTATGGAGCTCGGCCCGCGCGGGATTCTGGTCAACACGATCCAGGCCGGCGTCACCGACACGCCGGCCCTGCGCAAGATTCCGGGCAACGAGATCATGATCGAGACGACGCTGCGACGGAATCCCGGCCGGCGGATGACGCGGCCCGAGGACGTGGCCGCCACCATCGTTGCGCTCAGCCATCCGTCCGTCCAGTTCGTGAGCGGGTCGGTCATCTTCGTGGACGGCGGCGAGGACGTCGTCGGCTGATGTCGTCAGCCTACGAGGTTCTGCGGGGCAAGACTGCGGTCATCACGGGCAGCGGCCGCGGCATTGGCCGCGCGATCGCGCTCGAACTTGCCGGCCACGGCGCAAACATCGCGGTCAACTACTTCCGTCGCAAGTTCCGCGCCGATGAGACCGCGCGCGACGTCGAGGCGCTCGGCGCACGCGCGATCGTCGTCAAGGCGCACGTCGGAGAGGTCGAGGGCGTCGAGCGCCTCGTGGCGGCCGCGGCCGAAGAGTTCGGCTCCGTCGACATCTTTATCGGCAATGCGGCCTCCGGCGTGCTCAAGCCGGTGGCCGAGCAGGAATTGAAGGGCTGGGAGTGGACGGTGAACATCAACGCCCGCTCCATCCTGTTTGGCGCGAAGGCCGCTGTGCCCTACATGCAGGCGCGCGGCTGGGGCCGAGTCATAGGCATTAGCAGTTTCGGCTCGCGGCGTGTGCTGCCGGAGTACAGCGTGGTCGGCGTGAGCAAGGCGGCCATCGAAGCCTTGATCCGCTACCTGGCCGTCGAGCTCGCGCCGCATGGGATCGTCTGCAACACGGTCAGTCCCGGCGTGGTCGAGACCGAGGCATTGGACTTCTTCCCGAGCAAGGACTTGATCCTTGCCGAAGGGTTGCGGCGCACGCCCGCGGGCCGCTTCGTGACGCCGGAAGAGGTCGCCAAGCTGGTCGCGTGGCTGTGCACGGACGAGGCGCGCATGATCGTCGGCCAGACCATCATCATGGATGGCGGCTACGAGTTGGTGGCCTGACCCTCGATGCCATTCGCGCTGCGCTGGGCGAACGAAGAGGATGAGCCGGCGATCAAGCGACTGGTGCGTGAGTCGAATCTCAACCGGCTCGGCATCCACTGGCAGCGGTTCCTGGTAGCCGAGGACCTGAGCGGCGCGGCGGGCGCCATCGTCGGGATCGGGCAGGTGAAGGTCCACGGCGACGGCAGTCGCGAGCTGGCCTCCATCGCGACCGTGCCGGACCGCCGCGGCGAGGGCATCGCCACCGCGATTATCGAAGCCCTGCTAAGCGCTCAGACGGGCGACCTGTACCTGACGTGCCGGGCGCACAATGAGAAGTTCTACGAACGGTTCGGCTTCCGGCGAGTCGAACGCTCCGAAGATGCGCCGCCGTACTTCCGCAGGCTCGTCCGATTGATGAATGTGGCCGCGGCTGCGCTGCGCGTCTTCGGTCGGGATGTTCCGGGTATGGTCATGGCCCGCAAGGGAGGGTAAGGGTGCGCTTCGCGGATTTCACCCTCTCCATCAGTGAGCGACAGCCGAACGGTTACGCCGTCGCCGCGGTTGCCACCGCGCTCGGCCGCGTCTCCGCCACACTGCCGCCCCCACCGGTGGCGCTGACCTCGGCCTTGAATCAGGCCATGGCGCCGAAGCCCGCTCCACCCGACACGCTCGCGCGGGCCGGCGGTCTTCTCTTCGACTGGGCCTTCCCCTCATCTATCCGTTCGCACCTGCGAGTGGCGCAGGACCGTGCCGAGCGCGCGGGCGAAGGGCTGCGCTTGCGCCTCAGCATCGACGCGCCGGAGTTAGCCGCGTGGCCGTGGGAACTCCTGCGCGACACCGAGCGAGACACTGTCTTCGCCACGTCCGTCTCCACCCCCCTTCTGCGCTTCTACGACCAGGCCGATCGCTTCGGCGCGCTCGTTGAGCTGGGCGCGGAATTGCCCATCGAACTGCTGCTCGTGCTGCCGCGGACCCCCGACCTGGATCTGGTTCAGGAGCGGCGCAACGTCGAGGAAGTTGCCGCGGCGACCGGCGGCGCGCTCCGCGTGCGAACGCTCGACGGCGCGGTGACGCGCGCCGATCTGGCCGACGCGCTCCTGCTCGGCAACTATCAGTGCCTGCACTTCGGCGGCCACGGCGGCTTTATCGAGGGCAAAGGTTACCTCGGGCTGAACGAACCGGACGGCGCGCCCGACTGGCTCGACGGGGACGCGCTGGCGCGTCTCGTCGTGAATTACCGGGCCGCGCGTCTCGCCGTGCTCAACGCATGCGACACGGGGCAGACGGACGACGGCCGGGCGTTCGCCGGTCTGGCGCCGCAGTTGGTGCGCTACGGCGTGCCCGCAGTTGTTGCCATGCAGTTCCCGATCACGGACAGGGCCGCGGCCACCTTCGCCCGCGAGTTCTACAAGCGGCTGTGCGTGGGGGACGAGGCCGGCCAGGTCGACGTCGCCGCGGCGTACGCTCGGAACATGCTCGCGGTGCTGCATCCGAATGACAGAAGTTGGGCCGCGCCCGTGCTGTTTACGCACGCGCCCGACGGAGTGATCTTCACCGTGCCCCCGCGAGTGCGGGCCGGCGGCGCGCTCGATCCGCTCGCGCAGCGCGAGCGCCTGCTGGCGCTGACTGCGTCGCTGGAAGCGAGCCTGAAGTCGGAAGACGATTGGCGGTTGGCGGGCAAGGCGGAGCTTCTGCTGTGGCGGGGGATGACCGAACGCGCGGGCGAGGCGTACCGGGCGCATCTCGGCCATGGCCGGCCCGAGGTGCGGCAGGTCGCGGAGCAGGGGATAAAGCTGGTGGAGGCGCGGCTATCTGCGATCGGCGCGGCGCTGGTCGCAGCGAAAGATTCGCCGGCCGGGTCGTAGCGCGCATTGCCGACTCGCGCTACGACCACTGTTCGCTAGAACCACCCGCGCTTCACGAACACTCGCGTCACGATCGCAGACAACCCCATCGCCAGGAACAGGATCAGCACGGTCGACCACCCGGAATCCTGGAACGGCAGCGGCACGTTCATGCCGAAGATGCTCGCCACCAGGGTCGGCAGCGCGATCACGATCGTCGCGGCGGCGAGGAACTTCATCACCGCGTTTACGTTGTTCGAGATAATCGAGGCGAACGCGTCCATCATCGAGCTGAGAATATTGGACGCGATGTTCGTCATTTCAATCGCCTGCTGGTTCTCCGTGATGACGTCTTCCAGCAAGTCCTCGTCGTCCGGATAGGTGCGGAAGAAGCCGGACCGGTGCAGGCGCTCCATCATCAATTCGTTCGCCTTGAGCGCGGTCGTGAAGTACACCAGGCTCTTCTGATATTTCAACAGCCCCAGCAGCTCGCGGTTCTGCATGGACATCTGGAGTTGGTCCTCCAGGTGGTCCACTGTCCGGTTGATCTCGCGCAGGTACAGCAGGAACTTGCTCGCCGCAGCAAGCAGCACTTGCAGGATAAAACGGTTGCGCTTCGCCGTAGACAGCCCCCGCACCTTGCCCGCAGCCAACTCACGCAGGAGGTCGTGGTCGTGGCGGCACACGGTCATAATCCACTGCCCGTCCATCACGATGCCCATCGGGATGGTCGTAAACGGAAGGTCCGCGTTCGGCCCCTGATAGAACGGCACACGCAGCAGGATCATGGTTTCGCCGTCCTCGCGTTCGACGCGCGGACGCTCGTCGAGGTCCAACGGGTAAGTGATGAACTCGGGCGGCACGGTTAAGTCGCGCAGGCGCGCGAGTTCCTCGGGCGTCGGGTCGACGACATTGATCCAGCAGCCCTTGGTGATCTCCTCGAGAACTTCGAGTCCCTGCTCCCCGGTCTTGTAAATCGTGATCATGCATCCCCTCCTGTCCGCTGCCCGCGCGGCGCTCAACGCGTTTCGATCGGGAACGCGCGCTGAGCCGGTGACGCGAGGTCGCGGCGACCGGAATTGTGTTTGCTCAGTTAAGCAGCAGGAAGGGCCAGAGTGTGTCGGCCACCGCGCAGCGGCGGCCAGACGGGGCAAGTTATGCCCGGAGTGGGGTCACTACGAGGTCGCCGGCGACGGACCGGCCGTTCTGTTTGTGGGCGCTGGCCCGACGCGGGCGCTAACTGCTCGCCCGTGTCTGAGCATTATACCCTTTGCGCAACCATACTCAAAACTGCGGTATATGTTTAGTGCGCCTAACGAAACCCGGTGGGCGACCGCGGGTCGCCACTACAGGTTTTGTTAGTGTTTTAGTCGACGCTCCCGGTTCCGGGCCAGGTCGGCAGGATGAAGGGCGGGGCGTCTTGTTTGCCAAGCAGTCGATCCAATGCCCACCGCAGCGCATCCTGATCGCGCCACGGGTGCTCGACTGTGCCGAAGCACATCGACTGCTCGTGTCCCTTCCCGCATACCAGTACGACGTCGCCCGACCGCGCGTTGCGCGCCGCATGCAGGATCGCCTGCTGCCGGTCGCCCACCCGAACGAAGTCACGGCCCTCGACTCTGCCCCGCCGCGTCATCGCATCCGCAGTCTCGGCCAGGATCGCGTCCAGATCCTCTGTGCGCGGGTCTTCCGCCGTGATCACGGTGTAGTCGGCCTTCTCCGCCGCCACTTCGCCCATCATGCGGCGTTTCTCGCGGTCGCGCAGACCGGCGCTGCCAAAAACGGCGATAACCCGGCCCTCCGGCCCCGCCAGCTCGCGGCCC
>JALOOB010000310.1 GCA_025454635.1 Anaerolineae bacterium | reverse complement strand
CGCGTTGGCAGGCGGCCGCGGCGATGCGAGCACCCTCACTTGGACGCCACCGGCGCCGACGGTCCCGCCGGCCACACCCCTGCCGAAGCTCACCGCCACGTCTGCGCCGACGCGCCAACCGACCGCGCCTCCCACGCCGACGTCGACCGCGACACGAGTCCGCCCGACCGAGACCCCCGCTCCAACCGCAACGCCCGCCCAGACAGTGGCGGCGACAGTTGCGCCTGTCGCGCGCATCCTGCAAGGGCCGGCGAACCTGCGAGCGGGGCCGGGAACGGACTTCGGAGTGGCGCGGGTGGCAAACGAGGGCGAGACCTACGAGGCCACAGGGCGCACCGCGGACGGCGCGTGGCTCAGGCTGTGCTGCGTGGATGGCGCGCCCGTATGGGTGGCCGGCGAGTTGGTGGAGCTGCCGGCCGGCGCAGGTGTTCCAGTGGTCAATCCATAGCCGCGTAACAATTCGCCGGGACGGCAAGGCGCCAGGGGCGCAGGCGTGTCCGGCGTTGTCCAAACCAGACTCATCGAGGAAAACATGACGCATCGACACGCACCAACTTCACGTCTGGCGCGCGGCGCCGTTCTCTTCCTGGCGCTGGTATTGGCGCTCGGCTGGCTGACCCCGGCGGCCACAGCCGCAGCCGCCCCGGTGCAGCAGGACGGGGTGACCGCGACGGTTACCGGCAGCGTGGTCAACCTGCGCGGTGGGCCGAGCACGGCTTACGGTGTCGTGGGCCGCGCCACCGAGGGCGAGAAGCTGGCGGTCACGGGGAAAAACGGCGACGCTTCGTGGCTGCAGGTCACGGTCAAGGGCAAGCAGGGCTGGATTGCCGGGCAGTTCGTCAAGACCGCGGGCGCAGTGGCGGCCCTGCCCGTTGTCCAGGTTGCGCCCCCGCCCAAGGCTGCGGCGAAGGCGCCTGCCGCGCCGCGCTCGACCGCGGTCGCCGGCTTCTTCGGCTACGGCATCCAGGTCGACCCAGGCGACATTGGGGGCTCGGTTGCGGGCGCGGCAGATCTCGGCATGCAGTGGGTGAAGTGGCAGCTGCCCTGGAAGGATTTCGAGGGCGCGCCGGGGCAGCGCGGCTGGCCGGACGACCTCGTGAATGCGTTCAATGGCGCGGGCATCAACCTGCTTGCGAGCATCGTCAAGGCGCCCGCGTGGGCGCGGCCGGGCAACACCGATCTCGGCGTTGAAGGGCCGCCGGCCGACCCGAACACCTACGCCTCCTACGTGGGCGAGTTCGCGGCGCGCTACTGCGGCCGCGTGCAGGCCATCGAGGTGTGGAACGAGCAGAACCTGCACTACGAGTGGGGCAACGAGCCGCTCAACGCAGGGCGCTATATGCAACTGCTCAAGGCCGCCTACGTGGCGATCAAACGCGCCTGCCCTAGCATGATCGTCGTCAGCGGCGCGCCGACCCCCACGGGCGCGCTCCCGCCTGCCGCCATCCGCGACACGACATACCTGGAGCAGATGTACAAAAACGGTCTGAAGAACTACTCGGACGCAATCGGCGTTCACCCGAGCGGCTTCGGCAATCCGCCGGACGCGCGTTTCCAGGACTGGCAGGCGGGGAACTACTCCCGGCCCTCCCACGTCAGTGATCCATCATTCTATTTCCGCAACACGATGGAACAATACCGCAATATTATGGTGAAGTACGGTGACGGGGGCAAGCGGCTCTGGCCGACCGAGTTCGGCTGGGCCACCGGCACGCCGTGGCCGGGCTACGAATATGCGCAGTACAACTCCGACCAGCAGCAGGGCGAGTATATCGTCCGAGCGTACGAGATCATGCGGGGCTGGGGCTGGGTCGGAGTTGCCTTCCTCTGGAACTTGAACTATAACAACGGTGAGCTATCCCAGTTCCGGATCAAAGACCGCCCGGCCTACGGTATGATCAAAGGCATGCCCAAGTAACAACCTAGTGGAGACCCAAGATTCATGACCCTTCGACCCAACCGATCCCAACGCTTCCTGCCCGGCGGGAACAGGAAGCGCCTGTTTCCGTGGCTGTTCATAGTCCTGGCGCTGGTCCTCGGACCGGTGCTGGCAGGCTGCGCGCCATCTGCGCCTGCGGCGACCCCTACCCCCACCAAGACGCCGCGACCGGAGATGACCCCGGCGCCCGAAGCGACTGCCGCGACGGGTGAATCTGCTCCAACCGCGGAGCCGAGCCCAACTGAGCCGGCGACCGACGAGGCCACACCCGAGCCGAGCCCGACCGTTGAAGCGGCAGCGGGCGCCGCAACCGTCGAGCCGGAGAGCAGCGCAACCGCCGCTCCCACGGCGAAGCCGTCCGCATCCGGACCGGCGGGCGCAGATGGGTCAATGGCCTCGCCCGACTACGGCGTGCAGGCGTTTCTGTGGTGGCGCGAAGAGGTTGCGGACCGCGACCTCGGCCTCGTCAAGGACGCCGGGTTCCGCTGGGTTAAGCAGCTCTTCTCCTGGCAGGACATCGAGGGCGCGGGCAAGGGCAAGTACGACTGGAGCAAGCCAGATCGGATTGTCGATCAGGTTGAGAAGTATGGGCTGAAGCTGATCGTCCGCGTGAGCCAGGACCCGGACCGGCCGTTCTGGGCGGGCGACGCGCCTGATAATGCGGATGACTTCGCGGAGTTCGTGGCCGCGGTCGCGAGCCGCTACAAGGGACGCATCCACGCGTACCAAATCTGGAACGAGCCGAACCTGGCGCGCGAGTGGGGCAAGAAGCGGCCTGACCCGGCGGGCTACGCGCGGATGCTGAAGATGTCGTATGACGCGATCAAGGCCGCCGATCCGCAGGCCGTGGTGATTACCGCGGGCATGGCGCCCACGGGCACCGACACGGAAGAGGCGATGCCCGACATCAAGTTCTACGACGAAATGTACAAGGCGATGAACAGCAACTCAGACGGGTACTTCGACATGCTCGGCGCGCACGCCGCGGGCTTTGCCGCTGCGCCCGAAGTCAGCCCGGACGAGACTGCCGCTAAGGAAGTGCCTTACGGCGGCGAGCGCTTCTTTGCGTTCCGCCACGTGGAAGATGTCCGCGAGGTGATGGTCAAGCACGGCGACGAGGATAAGCGCATCGCGATCCTCGAATTCGGGTGGACCACAGATGACCGGCCCGACTCGCCCTACTACTGGCATGGCGCGGGCGCGGGCATCGACGAGGCGACGAAGGGCAAATACCTCGTGCGCGCGTTTGAGTGGGCGGAGAACAACTGGAAGCCGTGGATCGGCCTGATGACGGTGATCTACATGCCGGACGTGGCGTGGACGAAGGACACCGAGCAGTACTATTGGTCGATCATCGGCCCTGGTTACCCAGACCTGTTCCTGCGCGCAGCTTATGTCGAATTGTGCATCCACATAAACAAGATGGAAGGCCAGCGCTGCCGGTACGATCCGAATCCGCAGTAAGCCGATAATTCAGCGCAGATATCGCAGATGGGGTGGATTAGCCAGGTCGTGAAAGATCAGGTTATCCACCCCATCTGTGTTATCTGCGCTCCACTCTAATTCCTCCGCCAGTCGACCCAGCGACAGCCCTTCCCTTCCTGAGGCGCCAGCTCGTGCAGAATTTCAACGCGTGGGCTGAGCGCGCGTCCGCCTTCGTCCACGATGGTCAGATAGAACCGACGTGGAGGTCCGCTCATCGGGAAGTCGTAGCGGCCCGTGTCGCCGGGGCCGGGCTTTGTCATCGCGGTTGCGGCGTTGCCAAACTCGTCGACGAGGTTCAGGCGGATGTTCGGCAGGGGATTGTTACTGCGGTCGGCCACAATGCCGAGCGCGTACGTGCCCGGACAGTCGCCGCTCGTGTAACGCACGGGGCGCGCAGTGAACAGAAATGAGCCTACCGGCGTGGCGCTGGGCAGCGGCGTCAGGCCGAACGTATCGGTGACAAATGGCGTCCCGTCGATCGGCAGGAACTCGACGGTGGCGGTCGGGAGCGTGAAGTCGGTGGTCGGCAGCGCGACGCCGGCGGTCCATGTAGGCTCCGGCGTAGTTTGGAGCAGCGGCGGCTGATCGGTGACCGGCGCCGGCACGACCAGGATGGTCGCGGTCGGCCGCGGGCCTTCGGTGGCCGCAGGCAGTTCGGTCGGCAAGGGCGCCGGGGTGTCGATCTGCGCGACGGGCGTGCCGCCGGTGGCGGGGGTTGCCACCTCGTCGCGCGCGGTGAAGTCGCTTTGCAGGCGCTGTAACAGCACGCGTCCGCCGATGAAGCCGCCGATACAGGCGATGAGTAGGATGAGGACGAAGAGGGCGATGTAGAGATTTCGTTGCATGAGCTCTCCGTAAATCAAGACCTGACAGGTCGCCTCGCCAGGCTGAGAATCGGGACCTGCCAGATACAATACGAACCCGGTTATTGTTGACGCCCTCATGCTATACTAGGTTCCGTTGGGTGACGAGTCACCCCGAGGGTGAGTAGCTCAGCTGGTTAGAGCGCACGGTTCACATCCGTGAGGTCCTGGGTTCGAGTCCCTGCTCGCCCACTTCTGCATCACGGGTTGCAGGCAATGCAGTCCGTGATGTTGTTTTAAGCCCCCCTTCGGTACCTCCGGGCTCACGGTCTTTCGGTTTAGCAAAAAAAACTTCGTCTCCGAAACTTAGCGGACCTGTTTCTGCAGTTAGGGGATGAGGCGCAACTGAACCGGAGGGCTCACGGATGGCAAAACGCAAGCTCCT
>JALOOB010000309.1 GCA_025454635.1 Anaerolineae bacterium | reverse complement strand
GTCACCCAAGGCTTCGCGCCGAGCTCTCTCGCCTCCCCGCGCGGCCTGGTAAGCCCGCACATCGACTATGCGCGCGGGGGCGGAGTCTACAGCGCGACGTGGCACGCCGCGGAAGACGCAGTGCGCGCGGCGGACCTGGCGATCATCTTCGGCACGGACCACTACGGCGGTCTTGGTAAGATCACCCCGACGCGGCAGAGCTACGCAACGCCCTTCGGAACGCTGCCGACGGACCGCGACACGGTGGAGGAACTCGCCTGCGCGCTCGGCGAAGGCGACGCGTTCGAAGAAGAACTGCACCACAAAAACGAGCACTCGATCGAGCTGGCGAGCGTCTGGCTGCACCACGTCCGAGGCGGCCGGCCTATCGACGTGATCCCGGTCCTCTGCGGCTCGTTCGCGCATTTCGTGGGGGGCGAGGCTGATCCGGCCGACGACCCGCGTATCGAGAAGACGCTGCGCGTGCTGCGACAGGCAATGACCGCGCGTCAGGCCATCGTGATCGCCGCGGCCGATCTCGCGCACGTGGGGCCGGCGTTCGACGGGCGGCCGGTTCGCGTGGAGGGACAGGCGGCGCTGCGCGCTGCCGACGACGCGCTCTTGAGACAGATGGAAATCGGAAGCGCTCCGGGGTTCTTCGAGGAACTTAAGGCAGTCGAGGACGCCAACAACGTCTGCGGGCTGCCGCCCATCTACCTGGCCTTGCGGCTGCTGGGCGAGCCGCAAGGCCAGAGCGTCGCCTATGACCAGTGCCCCGCGGACGAGCAAGAGACCTCGTGGGTCTCCGTGGCCGGGCTGGTGTGGGAGTAGTCAGGCGATGGAGCCGCCCGCGCCTTCAACAAGGCCGCGCAGTTGCGCGACCACTTCGTCGCCCACCTCACTCGTGCGCGCCCGGCCCCCGAGATCGGGTGTCAGGACGCTGCCCGCCGAGGTCACAGCCCTGATCGCGTCCATGACCATATCGGCGGCAGGCTTCTCGCCCAGGAATTCGAGCATCATTGCGGCGCTCCAGATGGCCGCAATCGGGTTGGCGGTGCCGCGGCCCGCGATATCCGGCGCGCTGCCGTGGACCGGCTCAAAGAGTGACGGGTACTTGCGTTCCGGGTTAATGTTGGCGCTCGGCGCAAGGCCCATGCTGCCGCAGATCGCGCTGCCGAGATCGGTCAGGATATCCGCAAAGAGGTTGGACGCAACCATCACGTCGAGTGACTCCGGCTTGAGCACGAAGCGCGCGGCCATCGCGTCCACGAGCACCCGCTCCGTGGTCAGCGCGGGGAACTCGGCCGCCACGCGCTCGAACACCTCATCCCACAACACCATCGAGTGACGCTGCGCGTTGGACTTCGTCACGTTGACCAGCCGCTTGCGCGGGCGCGCCATAGCAAGCTCGGCGGCGAAGCGGACGACCCGCTCCACTCCTTCGCGCGTGAAAATGGACGTTTCGACGGCCAGTTCGAGCGGCAGGCCGCGGTGGATCCGGCCGCCCGCGCCGGCGTACTCGCCCTCGGTGTTCTCGCGCACCACGATGAAGTCGATGTCGCCCGGCTGCTTGTCGCGCAAGGGGCACGGCACGCCGGGCAGCAGCAGGCTGGGGCGAACGTTGGCGTACTGCTCGAAGGCCTGGCGGATGGGAAGCAGCAGCCCGTGTAGCGAGATGTGGTCGGGCACGGTGGGGAAGCCGACCGCGCCGAAGTAAATGGCGGCGAACGGCTGAAGCCGCTGGAGCGCATCGGCGGGCATCATCTCCCCGTGACGAAGATAGTACTCACAGCCCCAGTCGAACGTCTCATAGGCGATGCGGAAGCCCAAGAGATCGCCTGCGGCGGCCATGACCTTGACACCCTCCGGGCAGACCTCGTGGCCGATGCCGTCGCCGGGCATGAGCGCAACATGATATTCGCGCACCGTGAGCCTCCTACGCCAGCCCGAGGCGCTGCTTGCACTCTTCGAGGATTTCCACGGTTTGGAGCGTGCCGAAGCGCGTGCCGCCGATCGCGCGCACTTCGAGCGCAAGGTCGAGCGTGCTGATCCCGCCCGCGGCCTTGACCTGCACATAGGCCGGCGCGTGCTTGCGCATCAGGCGCAAGTCGTCCATCACTGCGCCGCCCGAGCCGTAGCCGGTTGAGGTCTTGACCCAGTCGGCGCCCACCTCCCCGCAGATCTCGCACAGGCGGATCTTGTGTTCGTCCTGCAGGTAGCAGTTCTCGAAGATGACTTTGACGAGCGCGCCTGCGGCATGGCCGGCGCGAACAACCGCGTCGATGTCCGCGCAGACGTAGTCCCAATCGCGGCTCAATGCCTTGCCGATGTTGATGACCATGTCCAACTCGGTCGCGCCGTCGGCCAATGCCAGCTCCGCCTCGGCCAGCTTAATCGCCGTGGTATGCCCGCCGTGCGGGAAGCCGACCGTGGTGGTGGCCTTTACGCCGCTGCCGGCAAGGACGGCGGCCGCGCGCTTCACCGCGTACGGCTTGATGCAAACGCTCGCGACGTCGTACCGCAGGGCGAGCTCGCAGCCCTGCTCCAACTCGGCGTCAGGTGTAGAACGGGCGCAATAGCGAGTGATCGATCATCTTCGCGATGTCAGCGTAGGTATAATCCATGTGGGCCTCCGGGGCGAGTTCGCTTCGCAGCGTGAGGGGAGCGTATCACGCGGGGGCCTCTGAGGCAAAATCGCTCATCCGTCGGCTGCAAGCTTAAAGAAACTGCGCGCGACAAAACAGCCTCTTGACCCAACACGCGCGCGGGTGTATCATTTTTCTCGAACGCCGTTCCACTCTTCGGAACATCACGTCGCCATCCACCCATTCATTGAAATGCCCAGGCATTGTCGCATGGACGAACGCGCGTCTGTACGGACCATCGATCGGATGGTCGAGGTATTGGACTGCTTCTCGGTGGACCGCCCCGCGTGGTCCCTCACCGAACTCAGCGCGCGGCTCGACCTTCCCAAAAGCACATTGCACCGTTTTCTCGTAGGGCTGGAACGCAACGGGCTGGTGCGCCGCGGCCACGACGACAACAAGTGGCGGCCGGGGCACCGGCTTGTCATCTGGGGCAGCGTAGCGTCCGCGACGAACGACATCCAGCAGATTGCCGCGCCGATCATGCGCGAGCTGGCCGAAACTACGCGCGAGACGATCCTTCTGACTGAATACCATGTGGGCGAAGTCGTTTGCATGGACAAGATCGAAACCAGCCACTCCGTGCGCATCGCGCTCGACGTGGGGTCTCGACGCGCGCCGCATGCGGGCGCGTCGTCGAAGGTGCTCATGGCGTACCTGCCCGAAGACGAGGTCGAGCGCATCATCGAAGTTGGGCTGCCCCGGTATTGCGAACGGACAATCACCGACCCAGTTGCGCTGCGCAGCGAGTTGGAGCGCATCCGGCAATGCGGCTATGCGTTGAGTTACGAGGAGACGGACTGCGGCGCATGGGGCATAGCGACGCCAGTGCGCGACTGGAGCGGGGCCGTCGTGGCCGCGGTTGGGCTGGCCGGCCCAACGGTGCGATACAGCGATGACGCGGCGCAGAGATACGTTGCGCTTTGCTGCGACGCGGCCGATGCGATTTCGCGTAGGCTTGGCGCAGGTCGCGCGGACATACGGTAGGAGCAACCCGCATTCGCACCTACCGGGTGATGGAGGAAGCGTTATGTCTTTTCTGAACGGTAAGGACGTGCTTGACGGCGCGCAGTTCACTCGCGACGAGATCGACGCAATCATGGCGCTCGCAGACGATTATCGCGGGCAGTTGGGCGAGCGTCGGGGGCTCGACTTGCTAAAGGGCGCGGTGTTGGCTGCGCTCTTTTTTGAGCCCAGCACTCGCACCCGGCTCTCCTTCGAGACGGCCATGCACCGGCTCGGCGGCTCCGTCGTCGGGTTTGCGTCAGCGGAGTCAACGTCGGTGGCGAAAGGCGAGACGCTTTCGGACACCATCCGCACGGTCGACCAGTACGTAGATGTGATCGCCATGCGGCACCCGCGCATCGGGTCGGCCAGAGAGGCGGCGGAGGTGGCGAACGCCCCCGTGCTCAACGGCGGCGACGGCGCAGGGCAGCACCCGACCCAGGCCCTGCTCGACCTGTACACCATCCGGCAGGAGCGCGGCACGGTCGAAGGGCAGACGATCGCGCTGGTGGGCGACTTGAAGAACGGGCGCACCGTGCATGCGGGCGTCGAGATTTACAAGCACTACGACTGCAAGTTGATCTGCGTGG
The DNA here is from genome assembly GCA_025454635.1 of Anaerolineae bacterium. GTDB lineage: Bacteria > Chloroflexota > Anaerolineae > CG2-30-64-16 > CG2-30-64-16 > JALOOB01. The sequence goes on along the minus strand of JALOOB010000309.1, from coordinate 2,801 downwards.
CGCCCGAGGCGCTGCGCATGCCTGTGGAGGTCGTGGAGCGGCTGCGGGCGCGTGGCTTCTCGGTGGAGGAAACGGACAGCCTGGAGGACGCGCTGCGCCGGGCCGACGCGCTTTACATGACGCGCATCCAGAAAGAGCGCTTTGCCGACCCGGCGGAGTACGAACAGCTCAAGGACGCGTACGTGCTCGACCGCGCCATGATCGAGCGACTACGGCCCGACGTGACAGTGCTGCACCCGCTCCCGCGCATCAACGAGATCGCGACGGACGTCGACGCGCTGCCCAACGCGGCGTATTTCCGCCAGGCGCAGAACGGGGTGTTTGTGCGGATGGCGCTGCTGGCGATGGTGCTCGGCGCGGCGTAGGACCCTCACCACAAAGAACCGGAGAACCGAAACTCCACCAAGGAGCGAAAAGGAACCTTAGTGAGACTTCGTGTCTTTGGTCCTTCGTGGTGAGCTTTCGATTCTGTTGACCTTAAAAGTGCCAATGGGGGCATGAATGGAACAGTACAACACGCTCGGCAAGGTCACCCGGCGCAAAGACGGTGTCGCGCGGGTCACGGGACAAGAGCAGTTCTCATCGGATATTTACTTGCCCCGGATGCTGCATGGGCGAATCGTCGGCAGCCCGTATGCGCACGCGCGCATTCTCAGCGTGGACGCGAGCGCGGCCGAGGCGATGGGCGCGGTCGTGGTGACGTGGGACGACATCCCCAAGACCTGCTACAACGAGCGCATTGTCACCATCCCATCGGCCCTGCACCGAGACCACTACGTGCTCGCGGACAAGGCCCGGCGCATAGGCGAGCCAGTGGCCGCGGTCGCCGCGGAGACCGAGGAACTGGCGGAGCGCGCGGCGCGGCTTGTGAAGGTGGAATACGAGCCGTTGCCCGTGTTGACCGACCCCCTCGAGGCAATGCAACCCGGCGCGCCGGCGATCTACGATACGATCTGGCTCGGCGACAAGCAAATCCCCGTGGTCAACAACATCGCGTGCGAGCGCGTTATCACCGAAGGCGACGCGGCGAGGGCGTTCGCGGAGGCGGATGTGGTGGTGAAGGGGCGCTTCAAGACGCCCAAGATTTACCACGCGCAGCTCGAACCGAAGACTGCCGTGTGCCAGCCTGAACCAGACGGCGGCATGACCGTCTGGTGCGCCACGCAGTCGATTCACAACGTTCGCATCCTCCTCGGGCAAATCTTCAACATCCCCCTCAGCAAGCTCGACGTGCGCCGCATCGCGGTCGGCGGCACGTTTGGCTCCAGCATCCAGATGAACTCGAACATCCCGATCTGCGCGGCGCTGGCGCTTAAGGCGCGACGGCCGGTGCGGCTGTCCCTGACGCGCGAAGAGGACATGAACGAGCATACGAAGTATCCCAGCCAGATCAGCCTCAGGCTCGCGGCAAAGCGGGATGGGACGCTGCTGGGCGCGCAGATGGAGCTGATCGCGGACATCGGCGCGCACATTGTGCAGGCGTACTCGTATCTGGGCGTGTGCGTGGGCTGGCTCGTGTCGCTCTACCGGCTGCCGAACGTGCAGTACCGCGGGGTCGCGGTGTACACGAACAAGGTGCCGTCGTGCGCGATGCAGGGGTTCGGCAACCCGCAGGTGACCTTTGCCGCCGAGTCGCTGATGGACGAGTTGGCTGCCAAGCTGAGCATCGACCCGATCGACCTGCGGCTAAAGAATTACGTGGGCGAAGGGGACACCTTCTGGGGGCAGGGGCCGCTCGTCCGCTCCATCGTGCGGTCGGACGGGGTGCCGGAGCTGCTGCATACCGGCGCGGAGATCATGGGGTGGCGCCACGAAGAGCCGGCGGAGGTTGAGAAGACCGTGCGGTCTGATTCGCAGCGGTACGCGCGCGGGGTTGGCATGGCGCGGGGGTTCCACACGTCGAGCGCGGGCGCGCCGCAGCCGGGGGATGTCATCGATTACTCCGGCGCGATGGTGAAGATCAACCAGGACGGCTCGGTCGACGTGATTACCGCGCTCATGGATCACGGCGGGGGCACGCTGGAGGCCATCGCCAAGCTCGTGTCGGAGGGGCTGTGCGTGCCGCTGGACAAAGTGAACCTGTCGCCCGCCGGGACGCGCACGACGGTTTATGACGTGGTTACGCACGCGACGCGCGGGGTGTACGCAGGGGGCGGCGCCGCGCTCAAGGCGGTCAACGAGGCGAAGGCGGACCTCCTTGCGACTGCGGCGCGCTTCCTCAACGTGCAGCCGGAGGCGCTGCAATTGAAGATAGACGAGGCGCTCGGACAGGGTGTGCTCTACGTGCCGTCGATGCCGGACAAGCGCATGACCATCGGAGAGGTGGCGACGCGCTGCTGGACGGAGAGTTGGAAGACCATCGCCTCGGTGGTGAGTTACCGGCCGACTTCGTGCCCGCCCGCGTATGTGTCCGTATTCGTCGACGTGGAGGTCGACACGTGGACCGGGCAGGTGCGCACGGTGAGGGCCGCGATGGGGAGCGACTGCGGGACGGTGATTAACCCGGACATGGCCGCGGGGCAGTTGGAGGGCGGGCTGTCCAAGGGCGCGGGGTACGCGCTGCTGGAGGATAACGGCTGGGACGCAAGCGGCCAGTTGTTTTCGAAGGGGCTCATGGTGGACGCGAAGATCCCCGGCTTCGAGGAAACGCCCTGCATTTCGGCGGTGAACACCTACTTCGCGCACACCTACGAGCCGACGGGGCCGTTCGGCGCAAAGGGTATCGGCGAGGCGGCGACAAACCCCGTGGCCGCCGCGTACGCCAACGCCATCCATAACGCGATCGGGGTGCGGTTCTATGA
>JALOOB010000308.1 GCA_025454635.1 Anaerolineae bacterium | reverse complement strand
AAGCCGATCTACACGCCGGGCATGGACTGCGGCGACTTCGTTGTCGTGGTCAACGCGGACAAGATTCGCGTGACGGGCAACAAGCTCGACGACAAGAAGTACTACCGCTACTCGGGCTATCCCAGTGGCTTGACCGAAATCACCCTGCGCAAGCAGTTGGCTACGCATCCGGACCGCGTCATCCAGTCGGCGGTGCTCGGCATGCTGGCGCGCAACAAGCTGCGCCGGCAGTTGATCAAGAAGCTGAAGGTCTACGCGGGCAACGAACACCCGCACGCGGCGCAACAGCCGAAGCCTTTTCCGCTTGCGTAAATCAGGAGAGAACCTAGATGTCAGCTAGATATTACGAGGCGGTCGGCCGCCGGAAGACCTCCAGCGCCCGCGTGCGCCTGTACCCTGGCACCGGGACCATCGTGGTGAACGAGCGCCCCTTTGGCGAGTACTTCCCGCGCGAGACCGATCAGTTGTTGATTGCCCGTCCGCTCCAGATGAGCGATACGGCGGCCAGCTTCAACATCAGCATCCAGGTCAACGGCGGCGGGCTGACCGGCCAGGCCGGCGCTGCGGCGCTGGGCATTGCCCGCGCGCTGTGCGTTGCGGACGAGAACCTGCGGCCCGTGCTCAAGAAGAACGGTTTCCTCGTGCGCGATCCGCGCGCGAAGGAGCGCAAGAAGTACGGCCTCATCCTGCAGATGGGCGTAACGTCTGCGTCATCTGCGTTCTGTTTTCTCGTGATTGCTGAGACGAATTCACCGCAGATGACACAGATGCTTACGCAGATTTGCGGGATTCCAGGCTAGAATCAACCCGTAGATCGGCGTGATATCTGCGTCATTTGCGTTCTGATGTGTTTGTGCTGGAGGGTGAGATGCGGGTTGGGATTTTGACTGTCAGCGACCGCAGTTTTCGCGGGGAACGGGAAGACCTGGGTGGACCGGCGTTGCAGCGCGCGGTGTGCGAGGGGTGGGAGCTTCATGCGCGGGAAGGTCAGCACGGCGTGGAAGTCGCGGCGACGGCCATTGTGCCGGACGAACGCGGGGAGATCGCGGCCAAGCTGATCGAGTGGTGTGACCGCGAGCAACTGGACCTGATCCTGACGACGGGCGGCACCGGCTTTGCGCCGCGCGACGTGACGCCGGAAGCGACGCTTGATGTGATCGAGCGGCACGCGCCCGGCCTGGCCGAGGCGATTCGACTGGAGAGCCTGCGGATCACGCTGCACGCGATGCTCAGCCGCGGGGTGGCGGGCATCCGAAAGCGCTCGCTGATCGTGAATCTGCCGGGCAGCCCGCGCGGCGCGGTGGAAAGCCTCGCGGTGATTATGCCGGTGCTGCCCCATGCGGTAGAACTGCTCCACGAGGAAGCGGCGGCGGAGCAGCACCATGGCTGAATGGGCCGCCAGGCCCATTCAGCTTGGCAGGAGCTACGCTTCTGGCACGCTAAAACGCAGCCTCTGACGAGCTATTTGAATGGCCCGGCGCGGAATTCGTCCCAGTAGCCGCGCGAGTCGACCGCGCCGGCGGACCACACGGCCACGCCGGCCGCGCCCAGGCTGCGCGCGTAGTCGATCCGCGCAGTCACTTGGCCGAAATCGTCGAAGTCCGCGCCCAGCCCCAACCACACCTGCCCCTTGCCCTGCGTCGCCTCTTGCGCGGCGACGTGGTCCGCGGCCAGAACCTTCCACTTCTCGATATCGGCGTTGAACGTCGTGCCGTAGATCATCGGCGCGATGGCGTCCATGCTGCCTTCCGTGAGCCAGCGGTGCGAGTCCTGGTAGTAGTCGAAGTACCCCTGAGAGGTCGGAAAAGTCATCGCGGCGGTCTTCTTGTAGGTGAACCAGACGGCGGCGCTGAGCGTCGCCGCCGGCTTGAGTGCCTTGATCTCCGATTGGTAGCGCGCGATCCACCGGCTGAGGTTGTCCCGCTGCCAGTTTTCGAAGCTGACGGCCGGCGCCGTTGCGCGCCAGGCCTCAAGGCTCTCCGGGTCGTGCGAGTACTGCCGGCCGGGGTAGCGCACCCGGTCAAGATGAATCCCGTCCACATCGTACCGGGTCAGGATGTCACGCATAACGGCCAGGTTGCGCTCATGGACGCGGCTCACGCCCGGGCTGGCCCACAGATATTCCGAGCAGGCGACCGGGTCGGTCTTAGCGTCGCCCATGGGCGTGGGCGTGCCCTCAATGCGCGCGTGGACGCGCCATGCGGGATCGTATGCCTTGGTGGCGGGGTCGTAGTTGGCGAGGGCCCAGTAGGCGTGTTCCGGTTGGATGTGGGGCGGCGCGCCCCGGCTGCACTCCCAAGCGGTGAACGCGTTGAGGTAGGCGTGCAGCTCGATGCCGCGGGCGTGGGCAGTCCTGACGGCGACCGCAAGCGGGTCCCAGCCGGGGTCTCGCCCAAGGTCAGAGATGTTCGAGGACGTGAGCCGGTACGTCCAGGGTTCTGCTCCCGGCGTGTAGTACGCGTCGCCGGTCGCCCGCACCTGGAGAAGGATGACGTTGAATCCGGCGTCGGCTGCCCGGTCGATCAGCGCTTCCAGCCGTTCCTGTTTGCTCGGAGGGCTGCCGAGATCGAAGCGCGAAACCCACAGCGCGCGCACCTCCTGCCGCGGGTCTGCCTTCGCCTCGTCGCGCTGGACAAGCGGCATATACACCGGCTTCTCCACGGTCACCTTGGGCGCCGGCGGAGCCGGAGACCTCTCCTGCGCTTGTGTCATGCTGGCAGCGCCTCCCAACGCAAAGAGCGGCAGCAGCGCCGCGAGCGCCAGGCTCGCGACCCGCAGCCAGTGGTTGCTCGTGAACGCCATGGATTACCACACGGTCATCGGCGTGAACGCTTCGGCAAACTCCAACCCGCAGCATTTGCCCGTTTCGCGGTTCCACTGCTCCAACCACTGGAGCGCTTCTTCACGCTGGCCGAACTGACTGACGTGGCAGCGCGTGGCCTTCACCTTCCGCTCCCACGCAGACGAGATGTCGACGGTGATCGCGTTCGCGCGCTCGCTGCCACCGAAGAAGAAGAAACGCTTGACGTCTGCGACGGTGACGCCGTCGATCAACTGCTCGGGATGATACAGCTCCATCTTGGAGGGCATGTATGCGTCCACCGCGGCGCGGCCCGCCGCGTTGTGATCGGGGTGCGCCTGCCCGTGCCAGTACGGGTCAAAGGTGAAGATGGTGTCGGGCAGGAAGCGGCGGTATGCGCCGGCCACCTCCGCGCGCAACTGCAGGTCCGCGACGAGCTCGCCGTCGTGGTGCCCGAGGAAGAACACTTCCTTCAGGCCGAGCGCCTGCGCGCCGGCCAGCGTTTCCTCGCGCCGGGTTGCGGCCAGCGACTCGCGCGTATAGGACAGGTCGTGCGTGCCAATGTCGCCGTCCGTGCAGAGCAGCAGCGCGACCTCGACGCCGGCGTCGACGAGCAGCGCCAGGGTGCCGCCGCACGTGGTTTCCAGATCGTCCGGATGCGCGGCCACGACCAGGAGCCGCTTGATGTCGCCCTCCGGCCCGATCGCGCCGAACTGCGAGATGTCGAAACGCGGCGTAGGTTCGCTCCCGTTTGCCGGCTCAGTCATATTCTTCCTTCCTCCCGCTCTTACGGTTAAATCCTGCTGTATTTTACTCTTCGAGGCGGGGAAAAGCAAGGCGAGCCGGAGTTCTGGATCATCTAACCTGCGACCCCTTTGCGACACTTTTGCGACTTTCGTCGTTTACCATCGTAGAGATGAACATGACCACAATTCTATTGATCGAAGACGCGCTCGATCTGGCAGCGCTTGTTAGGCGGGAGCTTGAGGCCGAAGGTTACAGCGTCCGGCACGCGGCTGACGGGCAGGCGGGACTGGACACGTTCCACGCGAGCCAGCCCGACCTCGTCCTGCTCGATTGGATGCTGCCTAAGCTCGACGGGCTGGCGGTGCTGCGGCGCATCCGCCAGAGTTCGGGTGCGCTCGGCAATGTGCCCGTGCTCATGCTAACTGCGCGCGGGGAGGAGATGGACCGCGTTATCGGGCTGGAGGTGGGCGCGGACGACTACCTCGCGAAGCCGTTCGGGATGCGCGAGTTGATCGCGCGCGTCCACGCGCTGCTGCGCCGGGTGGAGAATGCCCAAGCCGTGCTCAAAGCCGATCGCGAGGGGCTGGGCCGGCCGATCGTGACAGGCCCGCTGCGCCTCGACCCGGCGGGCTACCAGGCCACGCTCGACGGCGCGCCGCTCGATTTGACGCGCACGGAGTTCGACCTGCTCGCGCTGCTCGCGCGCAATCCCGGACGCGCGTTCAGCCGGCAGTACCTGCTGGACACAGTGTGGGGTGCCGACTACGTGACCGGGGATCGCTCCGTTGACAACGCAGTGCTGCGCCTGCGCAAGAAGCTCGGCGGACTTGGGGATGCCGTTGAGACCGTCTGGGGAGTGGGATACCGGTGGCGAGTGTGATGCCGGCGCGTGGCGCGGTGCGAGCCGGACTGCGACGCCTGCTCCTGAGCGCGCACCCGGCGCGGAGCCTGGTCGAGACGTGGGTGCTCGGCCTGGTGTTGCTCTGGGCCCTTGCGTCCATGTTGCCCAGCCTGGAACAGTACGCGACGACGGCAGGGATGTTCCTGCTGCTCGGCGCGTGCGGGATGTGGTGCGTACTGCGCACGCGGCTGCCTTCCGGCGCGTGGGCCGGGCAGGTTTTCTACGAGGTGAGCGTGTCGCTGGCGCTGGCGTTTGTGATGGTCGCCGGCGTCATGGGTCCGGCCAACCTCTGGCCCTGGTGGCGCGAGCGGATGGTAACGCTATCGGCGGGCAACGGCGGCAACCTGATGCTGATCCTGCTTTTTGCCGCGACCGGCGGCGGCTACTTCGTCACGCGCATTGCGCTGCGCATCCTGCTGTTCTGGAATGATCTCAGGCGGCGGCGTCTGCTCTGGTCGATCACTAACGCGCACCTCGTCCTCGTCGTGGTCCTGGTCCTCGCCTTAGCGTTCATCATGGCCGCTTCCGCCCCGTATATGCGTGATTCACCAGTCGTTGCGGGCCAGCCGGTCGACTGGTTCACCGCGTACCTGGCGCGCTTCATAGTCACAGTGCTGCCAACCATTGGCGTGTTTGTGATCCTTGGGGTGATGGCGCTGCTGGTGGTCCTGCCGCCATCGGCGCTCCTGTCATACTTCATCGCGCGCGGGACGACGCGCCGGCT
>JALOOB010000048.1 GCA_025454635.1 Anaerolineae bacterium | reverse complement strand
GTTCGTCCACGCGCTGGTGGATCGGGAGCGCAACGGCCTGCTTTTCGAGTTCCGGGAGAAGCTCTACCGCTGGACCGGCGGCAACCCGCTCTTCGTTCTGGAGTTGCTGCGGGACATGCGGGAGCGCGGCTACCTGCGCGCCGACCCGTTGAGCGGCTGGGTCGCGGATCCCTCGCTCGACTGGCGCGCCTTGCCCGCGCGGATCGAAGGCGTGATCGAAGGACGCATCGGCCGGCTCGAACCGCACCTACGCGAGCCGCTCACCGTCGCCGCGGTCGAGGGCGAAGAGTTCACCGCGGAGGTCGTGGCGCGGGTCACCGGCGCATCAGAGCGCGACATCGTGCACCGAACCGGAGGCGAACTGGCGCAGCGTTATCGGCTCGTTGCGCCTTCTGGCGTGGTGCGGTTGGGCGAGCGCCGCATCTCGCGCTACCAGTTCCAGCACCGTCTCGTGCGGCAGTATCTCTACGACGAGTTGGACGCCGCTCGGCGCGGCTATCTGCACGAAGACGTGGCGGCCGCGCTCGAGTCGCTGTACGGCGAACAGACGGATGATGTGGCGCTTCAGCTTGGCCTGCATTACGCTGAGGCGGGGAGCGTACTATCGCCGGGCGGGCGAACTGGCCGCCGCGCAATTCGCCAACGACGAAGCCCTGGCGCACTTCACGCGCAGCCTTGATCTCACCGCCGAGCGCGACGCCCGCGCGGAATACGAATTGCTGCTCGCGCGCGAGGCCATCTATGAGCGGCAGGGCCGCCGCGCAGAACAGGGCGCCGATTTGGCCGCACTCGCCGCGCTGGCCGGCAAACTCGGGGACGCCCGGGCGCAGGCAGAAGTCGCGCTGCGCCAGGCCAACCTGGCGCGCGCAACCGGGAAATACGCCGAAGCGGCCGGCGGCGCGCAGCAGGCTATCGCGTTGTCGGAGCGCGCCGGCGACAAGCTGCTGGAGGCGCAATTTCACCGAGGCAGGCGAGTGGCTTGAGCTGGCGCGCGACCAGGCCCAGGGGTTGGGCGAGTCAGCTCTCGTCGCGCAAATCACCTACTGGATCGGCCTCAATCACTACTCGGCGGACCGTCTCCAGGACGCGTTGCGCAGCGCGCTTGCGGCGAAAGACAGCTTCGGGCGGCTGGGCAACCGCATGGGGGAGGCAAACTGCCTCCTGTTGCTCGGCACCGCCCACTACAGGTTGGGCGACATCGGCGGATCTCTGGAGCAACTCGAAGAGGCGCTCGAAGCATGCCGCTCGGTCGGTTGGCGTTCGCGCGAGCCATTCGTGCTGAGCGACCTCAGCGGCGCGCGGATGGAGGTCGGCGCATACGAAGAAGCGGAGCGGCTGCAGCGCGAGTCGCTCGCCATATGCCGCGAGGTTGACGATCGCGAGGGTGAGGCCGTCAATCTTGACACGCTTGGCGTGCTCGAGCAGTTGGCTGGCCGGCATGAGCGAGCCATCGAGCTATTCGGCGAGGCCCTGTCGATTGCGCGCGAAATCGGCTACCGCCGGGGCGAGGGCTATGTGCTGACGCACATGGGTTACTCGCACCTTGAGCGAGGCGAATTCGCTCGCCGGCCTTGCGCGCGTTGCGTTGTCCGAAGGCAACCGGGCGCAGGCCTCCTCGTTTGCCCTGGAGGCCCTGAAGCGTATGCGTGAGCACGGCGCAGACGGCGTGGAGTATCCCGTACGCGCATACCTGGATTGTTACCAGGTGCTGCGCGCTCTTGCGGACGCGCAGCACTTTGAGGAAGCAGGGCGTGCGCTCGAAGAAGGCCGCGGCCTGTTGCTCAAACGAGCCGCCAACATACGAGACGCCACGCTCCGCGAATCCTTCCTCACGAAAGTGGCGTTCAACAGGCAATTGCTCGCGGCCGGTGGCAGCGCGAGCTAGAACCACGCGCTGCCGCGACAAAACTAGACTCGTCGCGCAGTAAAAACGCTAAGCCGCAGACGACACAGAGGTCTCAGAGAGGTCTCTGCTTCCTCTGTGCGCTCTGTGGCCTGAGTGATTTCAGCCTGCGGCGAGCATCGACCGCCTATTCAGGGACCTTTAGCGACAGCAGTTGCAGCCCCGGACTGCTCCACACGTCGGTTCCCAGGGGTGTCTCCGCGATCGGTTTGCCGCCGATAAAACCCCGGAATTCTACGGTGCGGTTCGGCGCGCCACATTCGGGAGCCTCGGCGTTCGCAGCAGCCACCTTAATGCGATACTGCGCGTCGCCTGCCTTAAGCTCGGTGCGTCCACAGAGCGCATCGCCGATACGCGCCTCCAGCATGTCCGGCAACAGCCCATCCGCTCGGGCCGCGATCGGACCGTAGAAAGTCATGGGCGGCGCGAACTGCCCGTACTCGTGTGAGGGCGCCGGCAAAGAGAGCGGCTGCGTGGTCGAATAGGGAACCGCCAGATGCAGGGTGGTCGGCTTGGTTACGCTGATCCAGTAAGTCTGGCCAAACTCGAGCTCCTTGAGGTCGTTCACCCAGTTATCCGCCTCCTGGACAGCATACACGCGCCACGGTTTTGCGGGGTCCTCTTCCGCGCCTGTCGCTGCCGCGTCGCCCTCTTTGTAACCGTAGACCGTCGCATAGGACTTATCAATGGAGTCCAGCGCGACCGACACAGGGCGACTCTCCGGGATGGGGTAAGTGATCAGGTGCCAGCCGGCCCGATTCAGCGGGATATCCACGCTCGCCACCAGCGCGTACAGCCCTGACCCCTGCATGTGGGCCACCACTCGGTTATCGTCGGGGTAGATCTGCGAAGGAAGCAGGTTCCAGTTCTTCCCATCATCCGGCGAGTGATAGAGATGCAGCGCATACTCATATCCGGCCGGCACGTCGCGTTGGAGATAGCCGAAGGAGATGTTCCGCTCAACACCATCGCGTCCCTCGTAGCGATAGGCCTGTCCCACCGGGGTCAACCACGAGGGCAGTCCCGGGATCGACGCCAAGACCTGGAGCGAAGTCGTGCCCGTGTCGGAGTAAATGTCGCTGGAGTTGACGACGGTAACGCGGCCATCACCCGAGGGCATGGGCGCGGCATAGCTGCGCATGCTTGCGCCGAAGCTGCGGAGCGGGGCACCGCCGCGCATATCCACCCCACCCCGCATATCGACGGCGAGTCGCAGATCAACATCCCCGCGCATATCGACGCCACCGCGCATGTCCACACCGGCCCCGACCGCGCTGAGCTTGGGCAGGGGCGCGCCTCCGCGCATATCCACCCCCCCACGCATGTCGACGCCGCCGCGCATATCCACTCCGCCACGCATGTCGACACTGGCAACGCGCCAGTCCACGCCTCCGCGCATGTCGACCCCGCCGCGCATATCCACGCCCCCGCGCATATCGACGTTAGCAAAATCAATGGGCCATACGGTGCCCATGAAGAACTGGCTCACGGCTGTGGTGGCCGTGTAAGTCATCGTGTCGGTCACCGTGTCGCTTGCCCAGACGCGAATGTGACCCGACAGCGCGGGCTCGTCGAGCGGAATGGTCGCCGTATACACGGTCGGCTGCGCATCGTCGCGCGCCCGCAACTCGCTCCAGTGCGCGCGGCCCCCGCTTGCGTGCCCAGGAAACACCTGCGCATTCATAACGCTGTCCGAGTCCAGCTTCTGCGTTACGGTGACAAGCAGCGCCGGCTCGAGCATTGCCGTGATATACGGTTTACCTTCCGCGGGCCGCGTGGAGGTGATCACATGGGTCAGGGTAAAGGCGCCCGTTGGCTGCGTCACCGTCAACGTAATCGGCTTACCTGGCTCGACCCACTCGTTGATCGACACGCTTGGCGTAATCAGGTCGCTGAAGCCGATGTCTATCTTCGGCTCGCCCGGCGTTGCAGGCCACGTCACCGAGATCGCGGTTGTCGGCCGGAAGATCGGCTTGATGTCGATGTTCGGCTGCCACCGCAGTTGGTTCTGGTCGCTCGGGAAGGCAGTGAGTTCAATGGAGGCCGTGCTGCCCGTCACCTTCTCGCAACCGACGGTCGCAGTCTCGCCCGCCGTGTCGAGCACGCACACCACGTCCTTCGGGTTCGCGCCGCGCACCTTGACGAAATCCTTCGAGCCCGTGGACCCGAGCGCGACAATCTCATCATCTTCGAGTCCCTCGGTGCCCTGCGTCTTGAACAGGTACGCCCGACCCTGGCGGGCGATAACCGAGGCGCCGTCGTCATCCTCCTTCCGCAGGTCGTAGTTGCGGGCCGGAATAGCATTGGCGCCGCCAGTCACAGGCATGACCTGGACGTTAGCGAAGTCAAAACGCAGAGTCTCGGGCTGAGCATCCGGCGCAGGAGCTGACAATTGGGGATAGAACTCCTTGATGGTCTCCCAATCCGATCGGCGGGTCAATTGCGCCGCTAGGGTGTTGGAGCACCCACCGGGCCACTCCCCAGGCTCCTTGTCGGGGAAGTAGACGAACCTGCTGTACGCCGGATCATATGCCGTGGTCATGAAGCTCCCGCGGCACTGCGCTCTCGTCAGGAAGCCATCCTCGGCCAACCCAAGGTAGTTGTCAGGCAGGTACAAGAAGTAGTGCCCAAATTCGTGCGCAAGGGCGCGCCACCAATCCTGGCTCAGTTCCTCGCGGCTCTCTCCGAACGGATCCCAGTTCGGCCCCATTCGAATCTGGCCGGGAACGAAAGCGTCCTTGATCGTGCGCGTCGGGTCAAACTTGTCGAGCTCGTCGTCCGTCGGCTCGTCGACCACGCCTCCAATTGTAGCGGATGGGCGAATGCTGTTGTCGGCATAGATGACCATGTCCGCCTCGTTCCACTTCTCACCGGCCTGGAAGATGCGGACGTTCCCCAGCGCGGCCTGCCCATCGGTGACTTCGTAAAGAAGTCCCGAGGCTTCCCGGATCGCCCGCTCCAGGTCCGCGAGGAAAGACCCATCGTGGCTGGCATCCCATTCGAGCGAGACGTCCAGGTCAAAGAGCAGCAGCGTATTCTCGCTCGACGTTTGAAGTTCGATCAGGCCCGGCGCCGTGTCCGTGCTCGGCTTCAGGCTGTCGATGGTCAGCGTCGGGCTCGTCTCGTAGCGCGTGAATTTCCCAGTCGTAGTAATCGGCTCCGTGGAAGTAATCGGCTTGAGCGCGATCAGACGATCGCCGGCAGCCAACTGGCCCTGCCCCCGTAGGTATCCCTTACTATCCGTCTTCGCCGCCGCGCCGCCGGCCTCTGTGCCGATGGCTCTGCCGCCCGTGGCCCGGTCCGGCGGCAACCGGAAGACGAGCGCGTCCTGGACCGGCTTGTTCGCTTCGTCGACCACGAGCACCTGCGACCCCCGCAGGCTGAACGGCGGCGTCTCCGACACGACCATCCCGCTGCGATAGGAGTTCGCCGCGCCGCCCTTCTCAGGCAGGACGCTCGGGTAAAGCTCAAGGCGGAACACGACGTCGTCGCTCTGCCCCCAAAAGCCGCTGCCGAAGACATCCCAGCCATAGGACCGAATGCCTGACTTTGGCGCGCTCTCTTTCGTCGCCGGCGTCGCCTCCACCGCCTCCGACCAGGTAACACCGCCATTGGTGGAGTACATGCCGCGCACCCGGCGGACGGGCCGGTTGGTCGTCGTGTAGGTGAAGGTCATGACGCCGGAATCGCGGAGCGCCGGCTGCGCCGCGTCAGCTCCAACGCTCGCGTCCATCGTCTCCCGCGGGACGGGGAGCCGAGTCGCAGCGGAGTCTGGCCCCGGTTCGTTCGGCCTGCTGATCGACACGCGGAGCGAATCGGTCTGCCCGGGCGCAATCGGGTTCATGAAAAGCCGGTCATAAGAAAATTGGCCGGTCGGGGGGCGGCCCGTCGCGACCGCCAGATCAAGCAAGCTGTTGCCGTCGGGATTTCCCCATGCGACTGCCAGCGCATTCTGCACCGAGGCTGAAGTCCACGACGCTTGGTCATCCAGGGTGCCAAGCCGGTTGATCCACAGCTTGCTCGGGCCGATGTTCGCGCCGGACGCCCCGCTTCCAATCGCCAGGTCTAGGTAACCGTCGCCGTTGGCGTCGCCCCATTCCACCACGGGCCTAAAATCCACATCCTTCGAGTTCCACTCCGCCGTCTCCTCAAGCCCGTCCTCTCCATTGAGGTAAACCTGGTGTTGCTGGCCGTCGCGGCCGACTGCCAGATCAAGGAAGTTGTCCCGATTCATATCGCCGAGCGCGATGCTGTACGCGTTGCTAATCGCCATGCTCCGCGTGGCGTCCCTCGGCAATCCGTTCTCTCCGTTCAGATACACCCGGATCCGTCCGTCCGCCGCAAAGTCCGACACGACGAGATCGAGCATATCGTCATTGTTTAAGTCCCCGAGCGCGATGTCTGAAGTCAGGCCTGATTCGCTGGAGGTCCAGTCCGGCGGATCGCGAAACAGCGGGCCGTCCTCTGTGACGCTCCCGTTGAAGTAGATGCGGACGGGCTGGCCGCGCAACCCCGCGATCAGGTCGGGCGCATCGTCGCCGTTCATATCACCCCATGCCACGGCTACAGTCACGTCTCTTTCGGCGCCGAGGCTCAATGCCGGCTGATTCCCCAGCTTGCCCGCCTCATTAAGGTAGATCTGATTCTGGCCGATATTGCCAAGCGCCAGGTCCAGCCATCCGTCGCCGTTCGCGTCCGCCCAGGCCAGGCTGGTGGTCGTTGCGCTCACCGGCTCCCAAAGGTCCGTTTCTTCGACAAGACCCTCGGCTGCGATGGTATAGAGCACGCTCCGAGCAGGCTGACTTCCGGCGGTCCAGGGATATTCGAGCGGGACTGCGCTTGTCAGCCGGCCGACGGCGAGTTCCGGCCTGCCATTGCCATCCACGTCCGCCCAGGCAGCGCCCGTAGAAGTCGCCGTTTTCGGGCCCGACCTCAACTCCGCCGCCATGCCCAGCGGCCGGCTCCGATTGAGGTAGATCAGCGCGGGCGAGCTCTGACTGGCTTGGCTCAGGTCCAGGTCGCCGTCGTTGTCCACGTCGGCCCATGCGACGCGCGTCGGGTTAGGCGCCCAAGTGGCGGAGGTCCAGGACGGCTTTCTTTCGAGCTCCTTGCCCGTGTTCAGGTACAGGCGTGTCGAGCCCCCGAGCTGGCCCACGGCAAGATCGAGGTCCCCGTCATTGTCGACATCACCCCACGAAAGCCCCGAAACACTGTTTCGATCTTGGGACTCCCACAGCGGTCGCCCCTGTTGGACAACTCCCTGGCTCACGGCGTAGACGCGCAGCGTCCGCGCCCCCTTCCCCGTCACCGGCAGCCCCAGCGCAAGCTCGGGAAGACCGCCGCCGTTCATGTCGCCCCACTCGACCACCGCCTTGTTCGTCAGCCATTTCGCCGAAGCGGGGTTTGTGAGAAGTTGCTGTCGCGCACCGATGCCGGCGTCGTCGACCGTGTAGACGAAAGCGCCCCATCCGCCCGCGGCCAGGCGGTCCACCTTACCATCCCCGCTGGTATCGCCCCACGTCAGATTGAGCGTGCTCGACGTCGCGCCTGGAGGGCTACTCCAGACCTCCGTGAGTTTCAGAGGCCCGCGCTCCTCGGTCTCATTCGAGTACACAAAGTCGGTCTGCGAATCGTGCTTGATGTCGTTGCCCAGACCTCCGCTGCCGATCGCAACGTCAAGCCGGTCATCTCCATTAAAGTCTGCCAGCGCAATGGATGAAACAGAGCGCAGGCCCGGCTGCGCGGGCGGACCGCTCCAGTCGGCAGCCGCAAAACGTGGCCCGCCGCTGCTGGCCCCCTGATTGAGCAAGACAGCCGCCGTGCCGTCCGAGAAGCCCGCAACAATATCGAGCCAACCGTTCCGGTCCATATCGCCGAGCGCGCATGCGCTGACTGCGCCGGCCCGCAGGGGTTGAACCGAGAAGCGCAACCCACCCTGCTGGTTGAAGCCCTCGTTCAGATACAGCAAGAGGTCATCATCCTCGGCGCCCGGAATCATGTCCAGGTCGCCGTCACCGTCGAGATCACCCCAGACGAGACACGCCGCGTTGATGCTCTCGGACGACCGCCAATCAGAACTGGTGGGAAGCGGGACCGGGTCGGCAGCGCGTACCGGTTGGACAATCACAGCAATCGCGAGGGAGGCGATTGTTGCGGCAAGCAGCCGGGCGAAAGGTCGGAAGTTAGCAAGCACAGAGATACTCCTGTCTGAGCCGGTCGACCCAATCAATTGTCTGATGCCCGTGCTATGTTTGCGCGATGAGAGTAGCGGAAGTATGCAATTAAGCGAACCGTCTGTCAATTTAGACGAGATTCGCCGCCTGGGGTTGCGGGCGCGTGGGAGCAGTTTAGGGCCAAACGGGGTGATACATGAGCCACTGATCGGGCGTTTCGCTGATCCAGCCTTCGACCACCGAAAGGATGCGCCGGCAGTTGAGCCGGATGTCCGCGTCGCGGTCGCCCGTGCGCTCCAGTTCAAGAGGAGGACAGGTGATCATCTGATAGCCGCTCTGTTGTGTCCAACGACAGGTTATCGGGATAATGAGCGGGTCCGCGCTCAGCGCCAGGCGGATCGAGCCCGACGGCAGCAGCGAAGGCTCTCCGAAGAAGGGAATCCCGTCGTCCGTGCCGGCAACCGGCCAGTCGATTCCGGTGAGCACGATCCCGCCCGCGCGCAGACGCGCCACTGCCTTCTTGAGCGCGGCCGCACTGATCGGCGTGTCGTCCAGCGTACCTCGGCTGCGCAGCTCGCTTAAGACCCCGAAACCGCCCGCGGTATTGGAAGCGGAGAGCACCTGGATCGGATCGCTGCCCTGCGCCGCGAACGCAAGGAAGCCGAGGTTGAAATTGCTCAGGTGCGCGCCACAGATGAGGATGCCCCGGCCCGTCGCGCGCGCTTCCCGGAACACCGGCCAGAACTGGCTCTCCATCTCGATGGAGTTCACCATGGCCTTCTCCCCGCCGCGCACAATACGCACCATGTCATAGTTGGTGATCGCGGCGTGACGCAACACCGCGGCAACCGCCCCGTCCACCTGCTCATGTGTCGCATGGGGACCGAACACGCGCTTCTGGTTTTCGTAGAGCACCCGGTAGACAACGCCCTGCTTGCGGTGATAGAGGCGGTTTGTCAGCCAGCGACCAAACGCGTAGCCCATACGCGGCGGCACTGCGCCGAACGAGAGCCAGGCACGCGTTCCGAATTCAGTTGTAACGAGTTGCTGGAAGTTCAAGACACACCTGAGCGGGGTTTGGGGCGCAGAAAGTCCGTCACGTTACTGGCCGTACTCCCACCAGAAATCCTCCAGGGCCTCCGCCTCTGCGAGGGTCGGCTCCCACACGCCGCGCTCTTTTAGCGCGTTCATCAGGCGGAATGCGCGCGGTAACTCGAGCGCAGCAAGCGCCACCTCGATGTCTCGTAACTCGCGCGGATACCGCTCGCCGCTGCGGCGAAGGCTGGAAAGAAGGACTTCGGTGATATTCTGTTCGGCCATGCGCGCTATTCCCGTAGCGGCTGCTACTCGTTGGACTTGCTGACTTTGATGCTCGCGTCCTTCGGCAAGGCGAAGCCGGCCTCGACTTCAATCGCTTTAAGGATGCCCGAAGGAACCGGACAGGCCGGGTGGGAGAGGCATTGCGGCGTGGCCTGGTAAATGCCCGGCAGAGACTTGCGCCAGAAGACCTCTTTGATCGGCTCCACATTCTCGAACTGCTCCGCCAGTTTCATCACCGCCTTGCAGCCGCTTTCGACTGCGAGATGAATCGTGCCGTCGGCGTTCTTGGTCGCAATGCAGGTGGTCTTAAACCCGCAGATGCCCGCGTCGATTTCAGCTTTTGCCACAGTTGCGCTCCTCGGATTAGTGCTGGCAGAGCAGCGCAATGATAATGGGCTGGCCCAACTCTGTCAATCTCGCGTCACTTCACCGGCAAGGAGCGACATGGAACCCTTTCCCCCCACCACCATCGAGACGTCTCGCTTGCTGCTGCGCCCAATGGTGACGCGCGATCTCGCGGGGCTGCTCGGCATCTTCGCTGACCCGAAAGTGATGGCCTCCTTCTCCGAAGAGCCGTTCACGCCCGAGCAGATGCGGCGCTGGCTCGACCGCAACCTCCGCCACCAGGAGGAATTCGGCTACGGCCTCTTCTCCGTCATCAGGAAGACCGACGGGCTGTTGATCGGCGACTGCGGGCTGGAGCAGATGACGGTCGAGGGCCGCCGCGTCGCCGAGCTCGGGTACGACTTCAGAAGCGACGTCTGGAACCAGGGGTACGCGACCGAGGCGGCGCGCGCCGTGCGCGACTATGCTTTCGACGTCCTCGAGCTCAGCGAGCTCATCAGCCTGGTCCGCCAGGCAAATCTGGCATCTGCCCGCGTCGCGGAGAAGGTCGGCATGCGCCGGGCAGCCGAGCTGGAGCGTTACGGCGCCCGATACTGGCAGTATCAGCTCACGAAGGAGGAGCTTCAGGCTTCCAGCAGGTGACCTTCGTAAATCCGGCGCACAACTGCCTCGATCTCGGGCTCCTGCACCGAAAGGTCCAGCACGCGGTGCTGCCGAAACAGGTCCGCGACCAGGGGCGCCAGCGCGGTCCCCTCGCCGGCCACGCGCAGCCAGGCGCGGTTGCCCTCCGCGCGCATCAACTCCGCGCCGGGAAAGTCGAACCCGTCAGGCAACTGCTCGAAGTCGACCACCAGCACACGGCCCTGCCCGAAGCGCCGCCGCAGCGTCTCGAGCGCGCCGTCGAACATGATCTTCCCCCGGTCGATCATAATCACGCGCTCGCACAGCTTCTCGACGTCTCCGAGGTCATGCGTGGTCAGGATGACCGTCGTCCCGCGCTCCCGATTCACGGTCTTGATGAATCCGCGGATGCGCTCCTTGGCAACCACATCGAGACCGATAGTGGGCTCGTCCAGGAACAGCAGCGCAGGGTCATGCAGGAGCGCGGCCGCGAGGTCCGCGCGCATCCGTTGGCCCAGGCTGAGGCTGCGGACGGGCGTGTCAAGGAATTCGCCTAGCCCCAACAGATCGCCGAAAAGCGCGAGGTTCGCTCGGTAGCGGTCGGCCGGGACGCGGTAGATGGCCCGCAACAGGTCGAGCGACTCGACCACGGGCAGGTCCCACCAGAGCGTCGTCCGCTGCCCGAACACCGCGCCGATCTCGCGCGCGTGCTGCTTGCGCTGCTCATGCGGCACGCGTCCGTTGACAACGAGGTGGCCCGATGTCGGCACGAGGATGCCCGTGAGCATCTTCAGCGTCGTGGACTTGCCCGCGCCGTTCGGGCCGAGATAACCGACCAACTCGCCGGCCTTTATGTCAAACGTAATCCCATCGACCGCCAGCACCGAGCGATATTCGCGGGTGACCAGGTTCCGCAGCGCGCCCAGCCCCCCGCGGTGGTGGCGGTAAATGCGGAATTCCTTGCGCAGCTCTCGCACCTCGATCATTAGTCCACCCTGGCCGAGCGCGCGGGCCCTTAGGTGCCCGTGCTCTGGTAACGCCTGACGCCGATGCGCCAGAGCGCGATGGTGATGCGAAAAGCCACAACCGCGACAACTGGCGAAAGGAACGGCATGAACGCGGGCAGGCCAAACGGGTCCGGCTTGCCCAACAGGTAGAGCGACGGGTAGTAATTGATGAACGCCATCGGGATGACAAACGTGAAGAAGGAGACGACCCACTGCTGATAGATGTGCATCGGGTAGGTCGTCATGAACTGCCCGCCGTAGCTGAAAATGTTGATTGCCTCATGCGCCTGTGGCGCCCAAAACGAAAACGTCGCGCCCGCAATGAAGATCGACATGAACAGCAGCGCGCCCCCTGCCAGCATAACGCCGAAAAACGCGATTTGAAACGTCGTCCAATGCAAGTTAAGCAGGGAAAAGGCCAGGATAAGTGCGATTATTGCCTGCGCCAGGCGGCCGATGCGGCGCACATGGAAGCGCGCAGTCATCATCTGAAATGTCACCGGCAGCGGCCGCAGCAGCACCTGGTCGAACTCCCCGCGCACGACCCAAGCGTCAAAGTCGTCGAACCCGCCGACCAACAGCTCCGCCACGGAGAACGAGACCGAGGACGCGCCATACAGGAAGAGGACCTCCCCCAGCGTCCAGCCCCCCACGGCGCTGAACCGCGTCAGCAGGATGCCCACCATCGCCAGGTCGAGCAGCGTGATGAGGAAATTGCCGGCCAGGTCTGCCACGAACGAGACGCGATACTGCATCTGCGACCGGAGTTGGGCCGAGATCAGCCGAAAGTACAGCGGCAAGTAATGGCGGACACGAGCCATGGCGCGGCCCTCACCCCCCTGCCAGCGTCACGCGGCGCACCATGCGCGTCAACACGACACGACCGATCACTACGAGCGCCACGAGCCAGACAAGCAGATTGGCGACCGCGGGCAGCACCTCGGGCAGCGCGGCCTTGCCGAGGTAAACGTTGATCGGAAGCTGCGCCAGCGCGCGGAACGGCAGCGCGTTGGCGATCGACTGGAGTTGGGGCGGGAAGAAGTTCAGCGGCACGATGAAACCCGAGAAGAACATGATGACGGTGTTCGTCAGGTACAGCAGTCCGCGGGCGTCCGTGGTCCAGAATGCTAGCGAGTTGGTAATGAATCGAAACGCAAAGCTGACCACGACGCCGAGCGCCAACGCGCCGAGGAACAGCGCGAACGCGCCCACGCTCGGCGGCAACTCGACCCCGAAGAGCAGCGCTCCGATAGCGAACGTGGGGAGGCCCCGGAAAACGAGGTAGTACGCCGCGCGGCCGAGGTCGATGCTGGCCCAGTAAAGGTAGAAGTCAACCGGCCGGGCCAGGTCCACGGCAATGGCGCCCTTGACGATCGCCTCGGACAATTCGCGGTTGCCGAACGCCGACATGACCATGAGGAGCGACTGCGCGAGGATTGCGTAGGTGATCGTGTCTTCCAGCGTCAACCCGCCAACTTCGCTGCGGCCGGAGAAGAGGGCCGTGTAGACGATGACATAGACCGCGCCGAAGAAAGCGTTCGTGGCGATGCCGGCCAGGTTGGCGGCCCGGTAGGCCAGGTGCTTCTGAAACGACTTGACGGCGAGATGCCAGTAGACGCCCACTCGACGCTCCTCCAGGCGGAGGCGTATTCTAGTCGATGCCCGTCCAAACCCCGCAATCGAGACGGGCAGGCTAGATCCATCCCTGCCGGAGTTGTTCGATGAACGGCTCAAAGGGATCGATCGGCGCGCGCAGCCGGAGCGCCGCCAGGTAGTCCTGCGCGATCTGCGCCTGCTGCTCCCGGTTAAAGTCGGCCATGCGCTTGCCGCGCGCCGCGGCCGCGGCGAGACCTTCCGGCCCGCCGTACCCGTAGCCCTCTTCGCGCTGCCCCAGCAGCGCCTCCGCGAAGTAGCGGCTGCCCGCGCGCTCGTATTGGTAAACGTGGATGATTTCGTGGACGACAATCTCGACGTTCGAGCGTTGATGGTGCCCCTGTTCAGGTAGATTCACGGTGTGGAAGGTGGCAAAGGCGCGGCCCCCATTGCGCTTGAAGATCCAGCGCAGAACGCCCCCCTCCGCAACCCGTACGTCCTGGTATCGCAGCGCGCGCGGGCCGAGCACCAGAGACGCAGCGGCGATCTCCTCGCCGGTTAGCGGGCTGGTGCGCGTGATCATCCGCCAGACAAACGCAAATATCTCCGGGGCGCCAATGAGGTCGAGCGCTTCGAGCGCAAGCTGGACGGTGCGGAACGCGCCGCGCCGCGCGCATTGGCGCAGGAAGACCTTGGCTTCCCCCTTGCCCGGCCGGGCCGCGCGCACTGCACCCGGCGCCAGTTTCAAGGCGCCGACGGCCGCGGCAAGCAGGGTCAGCCCCACCCGCAGCAGGCGCGCCGGCAGGTAGCGCACGAAAGTAGCAAGCCAGGTTGCAGCATCCTCAATGCGGTCGGCAAGCCAGTCGGCTGCGGATTCGACCGCGCGGCCAGCGCGCGGCAGCCCGCCGGGACGCACCTGCGAGGTAAACTCAGGCGCGGGACCCTCCAGGACGCTGAAGTCGGGATGCTCACCGGGATCGCTCATCACGCGCTCCATACAAAAGGGATGCGACACATTGTATCGCATCCCTTTATTTCAAGTTAAGCGGCTCGGCCCCGGCCTGGAACCGGTTCCCGAGCGCCCGGTTAGGGCCGGCTGACCGTGATCTTCGTCCCGTTGCTGTCGCTTTCGGGGTCGTGGTTCGCGGTCGACTGGTAGGTGTAGCCGGACTTGCTAACGCTGTTGACGGTGTAGGTAACGCTGGCATTGCGCGCGCGGCCCAGGTTGCTCAGCGTAACCGTGCACGTCCCGCTCGTGCCGGTAGTGCAGGTCTGCGTGCCGCCCGTCGACCAGCTGCCGCTGACCTGCGCGCCGCTGATGGCCACATGATTACTGTCGTGCACCGTTATGGTGACGTCGGCCTTCCACTTCACGTTGGACGTGTTCGTGCCCTTACCATCGAGATCGCCGACGTGCATGCCCGTTGCCGGAACCGGCGTGTTGGTGGCCGTCGGCGTGTTCGTAGGTGTCGCAGTCGGGCCCGGCGTAGGAGTATTGGTAGGCGTCGGCGTTGGATTGGGCGTGCCACCGCATGCCGGGAAACGGAAGCTGCCGATGCGGGTCAGCCAGCCGGCCGCGTTGGCGGTGTTGCGGTAATACTCGGCGGTGAACCAGAAGGTGCAGTCGTCCAGCGGATCGACGGACATCTGGCTGTAATCACCCCAGCGACCCGAGCTGTGCGTCTGCACGCCGTCGCCCGCCACAATGGTGTTTTCGCCGAGGGTCATTTGGTTCAGGGCATCGCCGCCCGCGCGGCCGGTGAAGCGGACAGACGGATAGACTGACGTGCTGGACGCGCTGTAACCGAGCGCATAGTCGCCCTGCCCGTTGATCGCGGCCGAGGCCATCCAGCTGTTGCTGCCGTCCGCGGCGACAAACGTGCTCTGCTGATGCACCGACCAGGCGCCGCTCGTCTTGCGCAACTCATACCATCGCACGCCTGCGCGGTCTGCGCCGTTGGCGTCGACGGTGTGGTTGAAGGCAAGGGACTGATGCGTGCCGAAGTTGCGGTACTGGAGGCGATACATCGCGCGGTCCGCAATAGCGTCGAGCTTGGCGCCGCCCGGCTGCGCGACACAGTTGCGCGATCCGCCGCACATGTTGCTGTCGAACGCGTTGACCGGCAACGCGAGGTCCTTCGTAAATGTCGAGTTCGCGGTGTTGGCCCAGTCAGCCTTGAACTTCCAGATCTGGACCTGGTCGGGAGAGTAGCCCCATGCGTCGTCGTCAATCTGGAGGAAGTAGTTAGGCGTGCCGGCCGGCGGGACCTGTCCGTCGAGGTCCGATGGCAACATACCGCCAAGGTTGGCGTCGACGCCGTAGAGGTCGAAGTAG
>JALOOB010000307.1 GCA_025454635.1 Anaerolineae bacterium | reverse complement strand
TTGAGCGCGGACTGCGTCAGGCGTTTGATGTCGGACAGGCGGCCGGCCAGCACCGCATCAGACAGATCAGCATAGATTTGAGACATTGTGATTTCCTTTCTCAGGTCGAGGCCCTGTTAGTCGCGGGCTTACTGCCAGTGCGCGGCCATGCGATCCAGCTCACGGCAGACATCTTCGGGCAGCGGCTTGGGTTGGTGGAGCATCTTCTTGAGGGTTTTGGCGCGGAGCCGGTCGTCGAACGTCTTGGCGCCGCGATCCAGCCAAGTCTGGTAAATGGAACGGTCGAACAGGTCCGAGTACCACGTTTCCTTGAAGTGGCGGAGCGTGTGGTCCTCGTTAAGATAATGGCCGCCGGGGCCGACCTTGTCCATCACGTCCAGCGCCAGCGTCTCCTCGTTCACCGGCACGCCGCCCATGAACTGGTTGACCATATAGAGGATTTCGTTCACGAGCACCATGAATGCGGGCGAGGCCAGTGATCCGTGGTCGAGCCAGCAGCCCGCGTCGTGGATCAGGTTCGCGCCGATCGCCGCCGACGCGAGACACGAGTATGCGACTTCGGCGGCGGCCTGCGCGTCCGGGAACTTTGCGTCGGTGCAGCCCGCGGTGCCGAAGAACGGCAGGCGATACTTGTGGGCCAGTTGCGCCAGCGCGCCGACCATCACGGTGTATTCCGGCGCGCCGTAAGAGAAGATGGTCGTCCGCATGTCCATCTTGGTCGCGAAGGCGCCGTAGATGCACGGCGCGCCTGGATTCGCGAGCTGCGCCAGCACGACGCCGCTCAGTGACTCGGCGCTGCCCTGGACGATCTCGCCGGCCAGCGTCGCCGGCGCAGTGCTCCCTCCCTGGGGCGCGGGGAAGTTGATCAGCGGAATCCCGCGCTCCGCGCAGTACAGGATCTTCTCGACCGCAGGATCGTAGTAGAGCAGGGGCGAGATCGGCTCGGAGTAGTGGACGATGGTCGGCGCGCGCCTGAACCGGTCCTCTCCGCCTGTGATCGCCAGCGCCATCTCGTAGATGTCGCTCACGCTGTTGACGTCCTTGCAGCAGAAGACCAGGGGTTTTTCGGTGTAGGTGAACACCTGCTTTGCGACCACACGGTCCGCGATGTCGGGCGGCACGTCGTCGGCCAGCCCGATCGTCATGACCCACGTGAAGTTCGGGAGCGCGTCGGCAAGCGTGACCGTGACGCGGCAGTCGTCGCTGGTGAAGCGACGGCGTTGGTCCGTGGCGGGGTCCAGGTAGTCGATGCAGTCCACGCTCGGCCCGAACCAGTACTTGTCGCCCTCGAGGAAGACTTTGCGCTCACCGTCGCGGCTGCCGAGGACGATGCGCGACGGCGCGGTGGCGAGCGCTTTCTCGACCAACCAGGCCGGAATGCGCACGCGGCCGCCGTTGACGCGCGCGCCCGCGCCACTCAGGATTTCCAGGCCGCGCGGGTGCGTCATTTGCACCCCGGTGCGCTCCAGAAGTTCGAGCGTCGCCTGGCGCAGTTGCTCGATTTGCTCGTCGCCGAGAACCGCCATGCGTGGCCGAAAGGTCAGGTCGGGACAAAACATGGGGCTTTGCCTCCTTGCAAAGAGAGGAAAACTAGCGTAATATACGTATATTACGAAAGTATCGGCATACTACTCCCAGTTTTGAGGAATGTCAAGTGCTGTTGGAGCGCTGGAGACTTGGAGATGCGACGTTGATCGAAGCCGCGGACAGAAGCACCCTGGTCGACTACACGGCCGACCGCATCCGGCAGTTGATCTTCACCGGGCAGATCAAACCGGGCGACCTGCTGCCGACTCGCAAGGACCTTGCTGCCCAGTTTGGCGTGGGCATTGCCACCATCCACGAGGCGATCAAGTCGCTCGATGCGGTGGGGCTCGTCGAATCACGCCCCGGCAAGGGCACATGGGTCTCCGCGAACGCGCTGCAAAGCGTCATCCACCCCGAGATCATCCTGAACCGCTTTGGCTCCATCGACGTGCGCACGGTGTACGAGGCCCGGTTGGCGCTCGAAGTCGCGCTGGCCGAACTTGCCGCCGAGAAGGCGACCGACGAAGAAATCCGCCAGATGCTGGCGCACCTCGACGCGGCCCAGTCCGTGATGTCCGACGATGCCGAGTTCGTGCGCGTGGACTGGGACTTTCACATGACGGTCGCGCTGGCGACGCACAACGTCCTGCTGCAGGCTTTCTATACGCTCTCCCGCGAGCTGCTCGTCACGCTCATCAGCGACGTGATTAAGCTCCCGAATGTCAAAGAAGAAGCCTCTGCGCTGCACCGGGAGCAGGCGGAGGCGATTGCCCGCCATGATGTGACGGCCGCGCGCGATGCCGCGCGCCGGCACATGCTTTATCTGGAGGGGAAGATGTTCCCCGAGGACGTGAGATAAGGGGAATAGTCCCTGTCGCAGAGGTCCGTGTTTTTCGTGGCTTCGCCCCTATACTATCGCAGAATGAAAACGCATAAGCCACAGAGCGCACAGAGGACACGGAGACCTCTTTGAGATCTCTGTGTCCTCTGTGGCTAAGCGTGCTCACTGCGCAACGAGTTTAGTCCTCGAAGCAGCTCGCGTAAATCTGCTCGTAGCTCTTGCGCGTCAGGTCGCGGGGGTTGCCGAACGTCTGCGGGTCGGCATAGGCCATGTCGACCAGCATCTGCATGTCCTCTTCCTTCACGCCGAGCTCGGGCACGGAGGGGATTTCGAGGAGCTTGACGAACTTCTTCACTGCCTTGACCGCGGCCCAGGCGGCCTCGAGCGTGGTCATGCCGTTGGTGTCCACGCCCATCGCCTGCGCGATGCGCGCGTACTTCACCGGCTCGCCGAGGTAGTTGTAGGCCATGACCGGCGGCAGCATCGCGGCGGTCAGCACGCCGTGCGGCAGGTCATAGTAGCCGCCCGCGGTCTGGCTCATGGCGTGGACCGCGCCGGCGCTCTCCGTGCCGTAGGACATGCCGGCCAGCATGGCGGCCATCGCCACCTTGTAGCGCGCCTCGACGTTGTGCCCCTGCGCGAACGCGATCGGCAGCCACTGCGCCAGCGTCTCGATGGCGTAGAGAGCCACCGCATCCGGCCAGGGCTGGGCGTAGCCGCAGGTGTAGCACTCGATGGCGTGGGTCAAGGCATCGAGGCCCGTGCTGGCGGTGATGTGCGCGGGCATGTCCAGCATGAGCAGGGGGTCGATCAGCGCGATCTTGGCGCCGATGTACGGCGTGCCGCCGACGTTGTACTTGATGTGCCGGTTGGGGTCGGTGATGACCGACCACAGCGTGACCTCGCTGCCCGTGCCGGCCGTCGTCGGGATGGTGATCAGGGGCGGGATGGGCTTCTGGATCGGCTGCGGATCGGCCCACTCGTACTGGAGGATCGAGCCGCCGTTTTCGGCCACCACGCCGATCGCCTTGGCCGTGTCCATCGGGCTACCGCCGCCCAAACCGATCAGTCCGTCGCACCCCTCCTGGGCATACAGCGCCGCGGCGTCGTCGACGAGCTTGATCGGCGGGTTCGGGACCACGCAGTCGAAAAGCAGATAGTCGACGTTGCCTGCGCGCAGTGCCTCGGTGACCTTGTCGACGATGCCCGCCTTGACGATGCCCTGGTCGGTGACGACCATCGGGCGTTTGACGCCCAATGCCTTCACCTGATCTGGCAGGCACTCCACCGCGCCGGGGGCATGCTTGACGACGGTCGGGACTTCGAAAGAGCGCAGGTTAACCATAGGTGTCTCCTTTGACTGTAGTCGGAACGGAACGCAGATGACACAGATGGGGAACGATCAGCAGGATGACATTGCCAGGAAATCCGGCAAATCCACCCTATCTGCGTCATCTGCGTTCCATTCAGCTTTCAACGCGGATACTGCACGTTCAGGGCCGCCAGCTTTTCGGCGGTCGGCGCGCCGTCGGCGCCCCAGCCGCGGACGGCGTAATAGTCGTTGCGCAGGCAGTCGAGGTCGGCCTCGGTGAAGAAGTGGCCGGCAGCTGGGCCGTCCTGCAGCGGCTCCTTCTTGAAGCGCACCGGCAGGTCTTCCTCCTTGGAGGTCATCCCGGCTTTGAGGTTGAAGAGGCGCGTCAGGTTCCAGATACGCTCGCCGAGCTCGTACAACTCCTCCTGCCCGATGCGCCGGCCCGTGGCTGCGGCGAACAGATCGAGGTACTGCTCCTCGGTGATGCCGTAGCGGGCGAAATCACAGGTGGTCATCGTGTCGAGGCCGGCCAGCTTGTTCTGCACTTCGGCCAGCATTTTCGCCTTGCCGTCGAGCGCGAGCCGCTCGTAGGTCTGGCCCTTCCACTCGGCGCCGCCGACTTCGTAGAGCACAGGGAACGCGCGCTGGTGGCAGCCGCTCCAGGCCCTTGACGTGGATGGCGAACTCTTCCGCGGCCGGCCCGAGTTTCTCCGCCGCGATCTTGACGCCCTCGGCCAGCAGGTCGCCCGCGCCGTAGCGCTGACTGATGTCGAGCAGCAGCGAGTGCAGGCTCTTCGCGTCGCCGAACCTGGCGTCCACGTCGAGCAGGCCCTTTTCCGCGGCTTCGCAGGCGAAGCCGAGCACCGAGCCGGCGGAGATGGTGTCGAGCCCGAGCCGGTCGCACAGGATGCCGAGGCAGATGGCGTCGACGGTGTCGCCCACTTCGAGGTTTGCGCCGAGCATGCCGGCGCTCTCATACTCGAAGGTGTCGCCCTGTTCGCCCGCGCGCTCGCCCTCCTTGATGGTGCCGTCCTTGCTGCAGGCGATGGGGCACGCCGCGCACGCGGTGTCCTTGTCCCAGAACTTCGTCCGCTGCGCCTCGTCGCCGAGCCCCGCGGCGCCCGCAAAGCTGCCGCGCTGGAAGTTACGGGTGGGCAGCAAGCCCTCCACGTCGGCCCAGGGGATCGAGGCCGCAGTGCCGCCGGTCTTGAAGCCGAGCAGCGTCTCGTCCTTACGCATGGCGGCCAGGGTGCCGCGCAGCGCAACCTTAAACCCGTCAGGGTCGTGCAGCGCGATCTTGTGCGTGCCCCGACAGACGATGGCCTTGAGGTTCTTCGCGCCCATCACCGCGCCGCCGCCTCCGCGACCGGCCTGCCGGTGCGCGTCGCAGTCGATGCTGGCGAACTTCACCAGGTGCTCGCCCGCCGGCCCAATGCACGCGATCTTCCAGTCCTTTTCCGGATACTGCGGCCGCAAGGCGTCGTACACCTCGTAGGTGTCCTTGCCCACGAGCCCGCCGGCCGGTTTGAGCGTGACGCGGTCGTTGTCGATCTCGATGAGCGTCCACTCCGGCGCTTTGCCCGTAATCACGAGCCCATCATAGCCGGCCGCGCGCAACTCCTGGCCGAAGAAGCCGCCGTAGTAGGAATCGGTGAAGAGCCGCGTTGCCGGCGACTGGAAGAAGACGCCCGACCGCATGGACGGCGCCTGCGTGCCGGTGAGCGGCCCCATGACGAAGATCAGGGGATTTTCCGGCGCGTATGCGGGCGCCTGCGGGTCCTGGTGCGTGGCGAGCAGGTAGGCGCCGACCCCCTTCCCGCCGACATAGTCGCGCAAGACATCCTCGGACAGGCTGAAGGGTGTGACCTTGCCGTTCGAGAGGTCGATATGCAGGTAGTGGTTCAGATAGCTTGTCGGCATAGAATGCTCCGTTACCGTCGGACTTCCTCCACCTCTTCATACCACGGGACGCGCGTCCCCACTCTCGCCCGCATCTTCCATGCGAGCGGCTTGGGCGCCGCCTCCACGGCGGTTTGGATGGAGGTCAGTTTGTCGTTGATCTGCTGCTTCAGGTCGTCGGTCAGCAACTCCGCTTCGCCGCGAGCCATGAAGTCGCGCAGTTTTTCGATGGTCAGGTTGAGGGTCGTGTACAGCCCCCAGTCCTTTGCGCACAGGTCCGCGATCACCGTCGTGTTGATGGTTTCCTTGTCTGCCGGCCCGACGTCGTGGTCCAGCAGCAGGGCGAGCAGGTCGAGCACGTCCTTGCGGTTGAGTTGGACGATTTGCGCCTTGGTCAGGAACAGCTCGGCCAGCGGCACGGTGAGCGGCTCGACCTGCAGGCGCGCGGCGAGCGGCAGCTTGTGGCACATCGAGAAGTCGCCGATGAAGATGTCGATCTGCCGGCCGCGTTCCTCGTCATAGTACAACTGGCGGTAGTCGCCGTTGAGCGTGTTGAACGTTTTATTCGGCGTGTACCCGCGCGGCCGCAGAAACGCTTCCAGGCGCAGCGATCCGGCCTTGTCGGTCACGAAGTCGATGTCGGGATACGCGCGTGAGAGCGAGCGGTGGGGCGCCCGGTCACAGTGGACCTTCACCGCCAACCCTCCGACAAGGCGCAGCAGGATGCCCTCCCCCTGCGCCTCGCCGATCAGGCGATACATTTCCTCTTCGAGCGAGGCAAGCGTCGACACAAGCCTTACTCGACCGGGATTTCGTCGTAGATTTTGTTCACGTTGATTCCCTGGCGCTTCCGGTAGGCGCGGAAACCGACGTAGATCACGAGGGCGAGGAGGTACATCGCGCCCATGTAGATCATCGAGCTCGTGTTCTTGATGCCGATGCCATAGAGCTCGTTCGGGTCGATGATCCACTGGTAGAGCAGGAAGATCAAGAATGCCGCAAAGATGACGCCGGCAATGCTGATCAACGGGATGCCCAGGATCTTGTACTTTGCGATCGGCGACGCGTTGTACAGGTCCTTCTTGATGAATGGCAGCACGATCGCCGCGATTGTCGAACCGAGGAAGGTCACGGCGATGACCAGGGTCGAGCACAGCGTCAGCGTCCTGAAGTTGAAGAGGTCAAACGCGAACAGCGCGCCGACGATGATCGAGGGGATCACCATGAGCAGCAGCGCGTAGATGGGCGTGCGGGTGCG
>JALOOB010000306.1 GCA_025454635.1 Anaerolineae bacterium | reverse complement strand
CTCGTCGAGCCGGTCCGCAAGCAGGCGGTCTCGTTGCGAATCGACGAAGACGTGCTGGCGTGGTTCAGGCAGAGCGGCCCACGCTACCAGTCCCGCATGAACGCGGTGCTGCGGAGCTACATGAACGCGCGATCGAGAGGGCGGGCTCGTCCCTGAGTACGGACCGCGCGGCACGAGGCGGGCTGAGGGCTGTGGCGTGCGTTCGAGGTCCGGCGTATACAGAGTCGTCCGGATACAAATCACAAGGAGGGGGAACCATGTCTCGCCGATATTGGTCGCTGGGCGGAACGTCCTTGTCCATTGCGTTGATGATGGTGACCGCGACCGTGGTCGGCCAGGAGCCGCCGTCCCCGGCCCAGCAGCGGCCACCAGACAAGATCCGGGCGGCCGTCACGGTCGACGCGAACGGACAGCCTGCAGCGACGCCAGATCCCATCTACGCCCGCGAGGGAGACGAAGTGCATTGGGTGTTCAGGGGCAATCCGGCAAAGGACTTCATCCTGACCTTCACCGGCACCGAAGGCTCGCCGTTCGACTGGAAGACCAGGAAGGGTGAGAACGGGGCGTCGGTCACAGGGACCGTCAGGGCGGGTGCCGCAAGGAACGGCAAGCGGACCCGCTACAAATACGCGGTGGACGTCGGCGGCAAGGTCCTCGACCCGATGATCATCATCGACAACTGAACCTGCCGGCGGTGGCTCATCCCGTGAGCCTCGAGTCTGGGATGCTGTGCTCGAGGACGGAGGCGGTGGGCCCGAAGGCCAAAGTGCTCGAAGGATCGAACGGCCGCTTTCGTCCTCACCAGTCGACGACACCGGGAGTGCGCATGGCAAAGGTGTGGGTGTGGGTGTGGGTGTTGGTGATGGCGGGTCTCATGAGCCTCTCCGTGCGGGCCGACGACCTGGCCCTGGTGCTGCCGGTTCATGCGGCACAGTTGCACGGACTGGCGTTGCGCCCGGCCTCGTCGGCGACCCTCACGCCGCGCGGCGTCTACTGGACCTTCGAAACACCTCGCGCCACGACGACATTCGGCCCGCGCGGCGAGGTGTACCAGACGTTCCGCAGCCCGACTGCCACCGTGACGCTGCTGCCGGACGGCGGGCTCGTCTGGACGGTGAAGGGGCGGTAGGACTGAGCTGCTGGAGCCGTGGACCGTTTCGGGCACGGCTTACGGGCAGTTCGACAACGACCGCAAGGATACGGGACGAACGCGTGTGCGGCGGCGCTTGGCCGCCCGCCACAGGTCGTGGGCAACCTGCATGTGTAGCCAGGACTCCGCCGATCCGCCCAGCGCTTCGGCGAGACGCAACGCCATGTCGGCACTGACCGAAGCGCGGCCGTTGACGACGCGGGACAACGCGACTCGGGACACGCCAAGACGCCGCGCGAATTCGCTGACGGACAAGCCGCCCGGCCCTAGGATCGTGTCGGCCAAAACCTCGCCGGGGTGCGGAGGGTTGTGCATTGCGGGGCGAGTCATTGGTGTCAGTGGTAGTCCAGGTAGTCCACGGCGACGGCATCAACGCCGTCGAAAATGAAGACCAGCCGCCAGTTTGCGTCCACCCAGACGGCCCAACGGCCGGCCATGGCGCCCTTCAGGGGATGAAGTCGCCAACCCGGCAGATCCATTTCCACCGGGGAACTGGCGGAATCCAGTCGACCAAGTTGTAGCCGCAGCCGGGCCGCGTGCTTGGGCTGGATGCCGGTCAGCGTTCCTCTGGAAAAGAACCGCTCCAAGCCGCGATGGCGAAAGCTCTTTATCACTTTACGTGTATCGCATAGAGATACAGGTGTCAACTCGCGGCCATGAATGCGCAAGGCCGCAGGGATCCTCTTGATCATGCTCGATGCCGCATCGCGCACAACTCGAGAAATGGCAGCGTCTGTTGATATTTGTCCTTTAGGCTGCGCTTGCAGGTCGCCTCGGGGCGGGAGGAGCCAGAAGAGCAGGGTTGGGCGGAGGCGTCGGCAGTCGCCACGGCGGCCGTTCGGGGATACATTCACGCCTGCGGGGATGGTCCCGCAAATGGAGCAGGCGTCATGTCGAAGGGTATGGATCAGAAGAAAGAGTCGAAGAAGAAGCCTCAGAAGAGCAAGGAAGAGAAGCGGGCCGAGAAGCGCGCCAAGCAGGCTGAGCGAAGCCGCTGACCGTCGTCAGCGCACGGGCTAGTGCGGGTCCCGCAGGAAGTGACGGGTCACCCACTCGCGGGTGCGTGCATCATCCCAGAACTCAGGGGGCGTCGATGAACAAGACCCGCGTTGCATTCGTCGCGCTCGTGGCTTTGGGCACGAGTGCGTTTGCAGGGACTCCACCCGGCGCCGCGTCGGCCGGGCACCAGGCGAAGGATGAAGCCGCCGTGCTCGCGGCCATGGATCGCTACCTGGCTGCGGTCTCGGCAAATGACCTCGCCGCCATGGCGGCGCTGCAGCTGCCGGACGGCATGACGTACCGGGCGCGCGCCCTGCCGGATGGCACGATGGAAGTGGTCGGGCGCCCGAACAGCTACTGGGTCGATCCCTCGCGCAAGGACGCTCGCACTTTTCGCGAGCGCTACTGGTCGCCGACGGTGCTGGTGCGCGGCGGCATCGCGACCTTGTGGGCGCCGTACGAATTCTGGATCGACGGCAAGACCAGCCACTGCGGCATCGACGTGTTCGACTTCGTCAAGAAGGACGGCGCCTGGCTCGTCGCGAACGCGATGTGGACGGTGGAGCCGGAGGCCTGTGCCGAGCTTCGGCCAAAGCCCGGGACGGAGATCCGGCCTAAGGACTGACGCCGGGCGCAAGCCGAGGCGACACCGCCATCACGACGTCGATGCGCCGCGCGCAGCGCTCGTCGCGCGCGCCACCGGTTCGTCATCGAAGATGTCGGACAGGCTCCCGAAATCGTTCACCGGGGTCGTGCTCGCGAGGAACGCCTGGAACTCGGGGGAGTACGCGTGGCGCCGGTTCGGCCACCAGACTTTCTGCACGCCCGGTGCGTGGTAGTACTTGACGACCATCTTCTCCCAGCCCTGCCAGTGCGAGGCATCGAGGATGTTCGCTTGTCGCTGGTACCACGCGCTCTCGCAAAGCCGGAACAGCGAGTGGAGGAAGTAATGCGCGACGATCCGCTCGTCACGCGTCGCACTGCGCCAGTCGGTCACTGCACGCGACACGGATGACCCCAGCGCCGGTGACTCCATCGCGGGAATGTTGATGGCCGCGATGGCAGCCGCGAGCGAGTCGACGGCCAGAGCCTTCTGCGCCCGGGTGCTCTGCCGGATCGTGACGATCAGCGCGATCAGCGTCAGCGTCACCGCGGCGGCGTTGATGATTTCGGCGTAGGCGGTGAGTTGCGAGAGGTCCATGGCTGCGTCTCCCCGTGCAGGTGATCGGTCAGGCTCCGGTGTCGCCATCGCGCTTCTGCGGGGGTGGCGCTTCGCCGCCCGGAGCGAGTTTGGTCGCGGCCCAGCGCCGCAGTTCGCGGACCTTCTGCGGCCCCGTCCTCGGCTGGCGCATCAGCGTCTCGATGCCGCGCATGACGGCCTCGATCTCGGTGTTCGGCACCTCGCCCTCGGACGCCGGCACGGCCCACAGGTCGATGCGCCGCTCGCAGCGCTCGCCGAAGCGGAGCACGGCGTGAAACCACTTCGGCTGCCGCCAGTTCCCGAGCACGAAGTCGAATCCGGCCGCCACGAGCGAGACCGGGATGAGCGTGATGTCGAGCAGCGCCTCGAACGCCAGCTTCACCTGGAACACGACGACGTCGCGCAGCAGCCGCAGGCGTGAGCCGCGGTGGGTGTCGTTCGGCATGGCAGTCCTCCGCGAGCGTCCCGAGCGACATTCTCGCTGAATGCGGGCGATTTGCGGCTGGCCCGGTACCTACCGGCCAGGCACAGTGGCAGAAGTTGCCAGTATCCGCAAGTTGCGTATAAGCTCTCGTGAAAGCCACCTTCATCGAGTTACCAGCCTTTGAGCGCCTCCGCGGCAGGTATCTTTCGGACCTCGAGTTTTCAGCGCTACAAGCGGCACTCATGGCACAGCCGGAGGCAGGGCGCCTCATCGCAGGCTGTGGCGGTCTCCGGAAGTTGCGGTTCGTGGATCAGCGGCGGGGCAAGGGTACGCGTGGTGGTCTGCGGATCATCTACTCCTACTGGCCGGCTGGTCGGCAGTTCTGGTTGTTCACGCTGTACGACGAGAATCAGGCGGCCGACCTGACGGCCGCACAGCGGCGAATCCTGAAGCAGGTAATCCAGGCGGAATTGTCAGCGCGGAGGTTGAATGGCTAGGAGATCCAGCTCGAGACGCAGGTCTGCGAAGTCCCGTGACATCTTCGGCGAGATCATGGAAGGGGTGAGTGCGCTTGAAGCGGCGCGTCGTGGGAAGTTGACCCTGCGGTCCCATGTGGTTGACTTCAAGCCGGCGCCCGAACTGACGTCTCAAGAACTCGTGCGATTGCGCGAGCGCCTCAATCTCTCGCGTGGTGTGTTTGCGGCATACCTGCGTACCAATGTCAGGAC
>JALOOB010000305.1 GCA_025454635.1 Anaerolineae bacterium | reverse complement strand
ACCGGCCAGCCGTCGGGCGACACCCCGATGGACGCGCCCCGGCAGAGCAACTTTGACGACCGCAACAGCGTGATGAGCAGCGGCCACGGCGAGATGAGCGCCAGCAAGGGCTTCTCGGGCCAGGGCGGCGGCACTTATGAACGAATGCAGGACGCCGACTCCACCGTGCACCCGCGCTCGAGCGAGGGAGACTACCAGGCGCGGCGCGACTTCCTCGGCGGCGACGTGTCGATGGACGAGGGCGGTCGCTCATCTGCCAGCCGCATGATCGAGACCGGCGAGGGCACTTACGGCGCGCAGGGGCAAAATTTCGAACGTCCGCAGACGCCATCGTCCGAGGGGCACGCCATGGAAGGCCAGCTTGGCGGGCATCAAGGCAGCCTGGCAGGAGGCCAAACCTTCACACCCGATACAAGCGGCGTCAACTTTGGCACGACTGGCGTCACCATCCGCGGCGGCAGCCGGTTCGAGGACTACGACCGCGACTTCCGCAGCGATTGGGAGGCCAACTACCGCGACACCGGCTTCGGCTACGAGCGATTCCAGCCCGCGTACCAGTACGGCTGGCAGCTCGGCTCGCGCTACACGGGCCGCGATTGGAGCGAGTTCGAGTCCGAGGTTCGCAGCGGTGCGCAGCGGCTGGGAGCGCTTCAAGAGCGGCGCGGAGGATATGGGGCAGGCGATGCGCGGCGCCGGCCGCGAGCTCGGCCACGACCAGGGCCAGGGCTTGACGCGCAGCTACGACGCCTACGACCGGGACTTCCGCTCGGACTGGGAGCAGTCCTACCGGTCGACCGGCTACGGCTACGAACGGTATCAGCCGGCGTACCAGTACGGCTACACCGCGGGATCTGAGCCGCGCTATCGCGGGCGACGGTGGGAAGAAGTCGAGGCGGACTTCCGCCGCGATTGGGAGCAGCGCCACCCGAACGACGCATGGGATGACTTCAAGGACGCCGTCCGCCATGCATGGCAGCGCGTGCGCACCGACGTGCGCGACGCGCTTGACTAAGTAACTATGACGAAACCTGACAGGTTGACAAACCTGTCAGGTTTCAGCCAGGAAGAACTATGGGCGCACCCACAACGTTCTCGCGCGCGGAAATCCGGCGCACCGCTCAGGAGGGGCTCGGCTTCGACCGGCTCCGGCCGGGCCAGCAGCAGGTGATCGAGGCCGTCCTGAACGGCCGCGATACGCTCGCTGTCATGCCAACCGGCTCAGGCAAGTCGGCGATCTACCAGATTGCCGGCGCGCTCATTCCCGGCGTCACGCTGGTCGTCTCGCCGCTGATCGCCCTGCAGAAGGACCAACTCGATTCCCTGGCCGAGGGCGAGGTGGGCGAGGCCGCGGCGCTCAACTCGACCGTGGCCGAGTCGCAGCGCGAAGAGGCGTTAAGCGACATGGAGCGCGAACGGCTGGAGTTCGTCTTCATGGCGCCTGAGCAGTTTAACAACGTAGAGGTGACGGAGCGCCTGCGGGGCAACCCCCCGTCGCTCTTCGTCGTGGACGAGGCGCACTGCATCAGCGAGTGGGGGCACGACTTCCGCCCCGACTATCTCAAGCTCGGCGCGGTGATCGAGCAACTCGGCCATCCCACGGTGCTCGCGCTGACCGCGACCGCAGCGCCGCCGGTCCGGCGGGAGATCGTGGAGCGGCTGGGCATGCGCGACGTGCGCACGGTGGTCCGCGGGTTCGACCGGCCGAACATCTGGCTCGGCGTGGCGACCGCGCAGGATGAGAGCGCGAAGGAGAAGATGCTCGTCAAGCAGGTCGTGGCCGCTGAGAAGCCGGGGATCGTATACGTGGCAACGCGCAAGCACGCGTCCGAGGTGACGGCGAAGCTGCGCGAGGCGGGCGTCTGCGCCGAGTTCTACCACGCCGGCATGGCCGCGAAGGAGCGCGAGCGGGTCCACGACGACTTCATGTCCGACAAAATCGAGGTGATCGTCGCGACGATTGCTTTCGGTATGGGCGTCGACAAGCCGAACGTGCGGTTCGTGTTCCATTACGATATCAGCGAGTCGATGGACGCGTACTATCAGGAGATCGGCCGGGCGGGCCGCGACGGCGAGCCTGCCCGTGCGCTCCTGTTCTACTGTCCGAGCGACCTCGGACTGCGCCGCTTTTTTGCCAGCAGCGGCGCACTCGACGAGGAGCAGGTGCGCCAGGTGCTCGACGCGCTCCTGCTCAACGAGGGCCGCGCGACCGCGGACGAAATTGCGGACCTCGTCGCCCTATCGCAGAGCAAGCAAGTGGCCGCGCTGAACCGGCTGGTCGAGGCCGGCGCGATCCGTCGCCTGCCGGATGGGACATACGAAGCGAGCGCCGGCGTGGACGATGCGCGGCTCGACGCCGTGATCCACGAGGCTGTCGACGCGCAGGCCAAACGGCGCGAGTACGACCGTTCGCGCGTGGAGATGATCCGCGCCTATGCCGAACTGACGGGCTGCCGCCGCCAGCATCTCCTCAGCTACTTTGGCGAGGAGCTGCCTGAGCCGTGCGGTTACTGCGACAACTGCGAGGCCGGCGTGGCGCACGGCGCAAGCGAGGATGCGCCGTTCGCGGCGGGCAGCCGCGTGGCGCACAAGCGCTGGGGGCAGGGGCAGGTGCTCCGGCTCGAAGGCGAAAACATGGTCATTCTGTTCGATAGCGTCGGTTATAAGACTTTATCGGTTCCGGTTGTATTGGAGGGGGAATTGTTGACGCCCATTTAGTCGGTGGGGGAACGCAGTTCGATCGCTGAGAGTGAGGGAGTTTCAAGAGATGGCAGCACGTTACTTTGCGTTGATCGCGGGCATCGTCTACCTGTTGGTAGGCGTAATGGGGTTCATCCCCGGCCTGAACGACATGGCGCATCCCGGCATGGCTACGCACGACCTGGCCGTGGACGCGCAATACGGTTTCCTGATGGGGCTGTTCCCCGTCAACATTTTGCATAACATCGTCCACCTGGCGATTGGCCTGTGGGGCGTCCTTTCATATCGCAGCTTCCGGGGCGCGCGCGCTTTTGCGCTTGGCCTGGGCGTTTTTTACGCGTTGCTGGCCGTTATGGGCCTGATTCCGGGCCTTAACACGACTTTCGGCCTGATCCCGCTCTTCGGCAACGACGTCTGGCTGCATGCCGTGACCGCGGCCGCGGCGTTTGTCGCGTATTTCGCGTCGCGCAGCGACGAGACCGTGCCCGAGGGCAGCCGGGCGTAAGGGTTCAAGACAGGGGGCGGCGCAGTGGAAACATGGGAACTGTGGTTCGGAGAAGCGGCCGCGGCCGGGTTGCCGTTTGCGCGCAGCAAGATCGAGCCTGCCGAGGCCGTGCTCGTCCATTCTGCGCCGCCCTCGCTCGAAGTGATCGTGACGGACGCCGAGGGGCGCCGAACAGCCCACGGAAGGGATCTTCAGCGCACGGCCGAAAGCCCGATGTGCCGCCTCGTGAAGCGCGGCGACGAGGTTGTCCGCGAGGATGTATGGCCCGGTGAGGCCGACATCGGCGAAGTCGTGCTGCTGCCGGGAGGCGAAGCAGGCCACCTGTGCGCCTGGTGGCACGCGCCGGATCAATTGGAGTGGCGCTGGCGCGTGGAGTTTTATAACAAGAAATCATGAGCGGTTAATGACCGCAGGCAACCCCTGCGGCGCAGTGGCTTTACGACAAGGAGTTAAGAAGATGGGGATTAAGGGATTTCTGACCACGCTGGGCCTTGGCGTCGGCGCGATGTATTTCCTCGACCCGGACCGCGGCGACCGGAGGCGGGCGGACGTGCGCGACCAGGCCATGCGCCTGCGTGAGGAAGCGCAGAATGTGTGGACGCAGGGCAGCGAGGACCTCGCGCAGCGCGTCAAGGGGATGGGCCAGAAGGCCGAGGGTATGGCGCAGGACGCCACGCGCGGCGGCATGGACGCGCTCGGCGGACAGGGCAGCGGCATGAGCTTCAAGATGGACATGAACCGCCCCGGCGACCGGCTGCTGACGATGGGCGGGGGCGGACTGCTCGCGCTCTTCGGGCTGACGCGCGGCGGCATCCTGGGCAAGGCGGCGATGCTGCTGGGGCTGAACTTCCTCGTGCAAGGGTTGAGCCAAAAGAACTATCTCGGCGAGATGGTCACGAAGATGAAGGGCGAGGGCGGCGGCGCGGGCATCGAGTTCCGCAAGGGCGTCCGCGTCGAAGCGCCGGTCGAGGATGTCTACGCCTTCTGGCAGAACTACGACAACTTCCCGCGCTTCATGTCGCATCTGAAGGAAGTGCGCGACCTCGGCAATGGCAAGTCGCACTGGGTCGCCAACGGCCCGGCCGGCGCGCCGGTCGAGTGGGATGCGCAGATTACCGAGCAGATCCCCAACCGCGTGATCGCGTGGGAAAGCCTGCCCGGCTCGGAGGTCTACAACGCGGGGCGGATCCGGTTCGAGTCCGTCGCGGGCGCGACGCGCCTCGACGTGTTCATGACCTACAACCCGCCCGGAGGCGTCGCCGGCCACGCCATCGCATCGCTGTTTGGCGTCGATCCGAAGTCGGCGATGGACGACGACCTGCTCAAGCTCAAGTCGCTTCTGGAACAGGGCGGCGAGGACATGGCGCAGGAGCGGTTCCGGCCGCAAGGCAGCATTGCCACGAAGGGCGGCCGCGGGCGCGCTGGCTCCGGCTCGAACAGCGGCATGGACGCGCTCGCATCCGATGTGATCGGCGGCAGCGACCTGGACGACATGCTTGGCAGCGAGGCGACCGGCTTTGGCGGCAGCGAGAACATGCCGCCCGAGCGCAAACCCGGCGCCGATGTGCCGGGCGCGGGCAGCTAGTTGAGCGAGCCTCGTGGGGGTTGGAGCAATCCGACCCCCGCCGTTGAAAGCGACCTCTCTTGAACGTCGATGCGGAAATCACACCGGCAGTAACGGCGCCTGCGGATCCGGCCGTCATTGCGGCCGCGGTCGCGGAGGCGGCGGGGCTTGTCTACACCACGGACGCGCTCGCCGGCATCCGGCGCCGGCGCCGCGGCAAGGGCTGGAGTTTTACCGGGCCGGACGGCGGGGCTGTCAGCGACGCCGAGACGCTCGCGCGGATCAAGGCGCTGGCGATCCCGCCTGCGTGGACCGAGGTGTGGATCTGCGCGGACCCGAACGGTCACATCCAGGCGACGGGCCG
>JALOOB010000047.1 GCA_025454635.1 Anaerolineae bacterium | reverse complement strand
CGTCAGCTCGGTGTACATCCGCTCGTCGAGCTTGCCGTAGCTGCTGTCCGCCAGCCGCAGCGCCTTGTAACCGCCGTTGTTCTCCGGCAGCTTCTGCTTAATGATGTCCGCGCCAATCGTCGCGCCCAGGTGGTTCGCCTGCCCGGTCAGGTCGGCCGCCGTGTGATAATCCACCCCGCCCGACTTGAACGCGTTGTTCCGCGTGTAGCACCACAAAATGGTCGCCAGCCCCAGGTCATGCGCCTCCGCGAACGCCTCGCTCACTTCCGTGATTTGCCGGGTCGAGTTGTCCGAGCCGAAGTAGATCGTCGCGCCCACCGCCACCGCGCCCATGTCCCACGCCTGCCGGATGTGCGCGAAGAAGACCTGGTCAAACTTGTTCGGGTAGGTGAGCAGCTCGTTATGGTTGAACTTCACGATGAACGGGATCTTGTGCGCGTACTTGCGCGCAACGGACGCCAGCACGCCGAACGTGGACGCGACTGCATTGCATCCCCCCTCGATGGCGAGCCGCACGATGTTTTCCGGGTCGAAGTAGACCGGGTTCGGCGCAAACGACGCGCCCGCCGAATGCTCGATGCCCTGGTCGACAGGCAGAATGGAGAGGTAGCCCGTGTTGCCGAGCCGCCCGTGCGAGAACATGCTCTGAAGCGAGCGAAGCACCTGTGGCGTGCGATCCGTGTGGGTGAAGACCCGGTCGATGAAGTCCGGGCCGGGCAGCACCAGTTGTTCCTTGCTGACCTTGGGAGAATTGAACCCGAGGTAGTGCTGCGCCTCGTTGCCCAGAAGCGCTTCGATTGCTCGTATATCCAGCGTCATGTGTATCCCTCCTGCAACCGCTGATCTCAACGCGACAGG
Organism: Anaerolineae bacterium; assembly: GCA_025454635.1. Classification (GTDB taxonomy): domain Bacteria; phylum Chloroflexota; class Anaerolineae; order CG2-30-64-16; family CG2-30-64-16; genus JALOOB01. The sequence continues at coordinate 12,901 of JALOOB010000047.1, read as the reverse complement.
CAGATTATTGCGCACGGACGAACCGGCCACAAGGGTTGAAGGTTGCAATGTCGTGAAACTCGCTATTGACACGCGCAAATAATACTGTTATTGTGTTCGATGTAGGACTATACGAACTCGCCGTAACGAGCGCGGAGGCAGAGGTGACCGCAGAACAGCCATTTCTGTTTGACCTGCCGGAACAGGAGGACCAGCCGGCATCAAACAAGGTCGACGGGCCGGTCGCGGCTGCGCCGGCGGCGCCGGCCTCGCAGGAACCGGCCGGCGATGCGGCGGAACCAGTCGCGTCTGGCGATCGCACTGCGCCGGCCGCCGTCGCGCCCGCGGATCTCGAACCTTCCTCATCCCTCGCAGAGGCATCGCGCGCGTTCGGCGGGCACATGCTGCGCCAGGGGTTCTCCGACAACACGATTAAGGCGTTTCAAGCCGACTTACGCCTGCTTTCGCGCCACATAGGCGGCAATAAGGTCATTGGAAAAATCGGGCAGTCTGACCTGGAAGAGTTCATGACCTGGCTGAACACGGAGCGCGGCGCGCCGTGCAGCCCGAAGTCGTATGCCCGCCGCCTGACCACGCTGAAAGTCTTCTTCGGCTGGCTGCGCGCATCCGAAGTGCTCGACACCGACCCCGCCGCGCCCCTTGTCCACGTGCACCCGACCACGCCCCTGCCCGAAATCCTGCATGACGGGGAGGTCAACGACCTGCTGCGCGTCACGCGCGATCTGCTGTGGGCCACGAAACCCGACGCGCGACCGTATTTGCTCGTCACGCTGCTGCTCCAGACGGGGATTAAGAAGGGCGAATGCATGGAGATCAAGCTGGAGCATATCGACGTGTCGTCGCCCGGCGCGGCGGTGCTCTACGTGCGCTACGCCGACCCGCGCAAGACGCTCAAGGAGCGGCGGCTCGCGCTCGGCCCGAACTTCGCGCCCGCATACAAGCAGTACCTGCGCGAGTACCAGCCGAAGGAGCGCCTGTTTGAGTGCACAGCGCGCAACCTGGAGTATGTGCTGGAGGAAGCCGCGGCGCTGGCGGAGGTCAAGAACGGGTGCTCGTTCGAGCAGCTGCGGTGGACGTGCGCGGTGCGCGACTATCGTAACGGCGTGCCGGCGGATCAACTGCGGCAGAAGCTGGGGTTGTCGATGATTACGTGGCGCGAGACGCTGCCGAAGGTGCAGAAGCTGGCGCGGCCTGCGCTATAGTCGCGCACCGCGCACGTCGAACCTGTCTATCGTGTGATAATCAGCGGGATCATCTGGGTCAGCAGCGCAAGATACTGCTCGTGGGCGTCGAGATAGCCGCCGCTCCATCCCCCGACCGTGTAGATCTTGTTGTTGATCGGCGCGGCGCCGAGATTGCGCCACTCGCCTGCCATCGGCGTCCCTAGGCGCGACCACGCTCCAACGCTCGTGTCGAACTGCTCGTTGAACGCCTCCCCCGCGCCTTCATTGCCGCCCAGCGCGAAGACCTGCGCGCCCACGGCAACGACGGCCAACCCCGAGCGCGGCTGCGCCAATGGCGCTTTACGTTGCCATGCCTGCGCGCCCTCCAGCTGCGGATTGAACGCAAGGGTCTCGGCGAGCGCGCCCCGCCCGTTCGTCCCGCCAACTACATAGATGATGTTCTTTAGCATGGCCGCGCCGGCAAACGCGCGCGCCCCCGGCAGTGGCGGGCCTTCGGTCCAGGCGCCGGCGCGGGGATCAAAGATCAACGTCTCCGCGCGGAAAGCGTTCCCGTCCCACCCCCCGAACAGGTAGAGCTTGCCGTTCCAGACTGCCGTGGCGTAGGCTGCGAGGGGCCGCGGCAGCACCGGGCCGGGCGACCACGTGTCGGCGCGTGGATCGTAGATGTCGAGGACGTTAGTCACGCCGCCATTGGGCGTGGAGCCGCCGGGGACGTAGAGCAGGCCGTCGATGAAGCCCGCGCCCGCGTTTGAGACGGGCGTGGGTTTGGAAGCGACCGGCAGCCAGCCATTTGTGGCGGGATCGTACACCGTCACTTCGCCGGTCACTCCGTCCGAAGTTTCGCCGCCGATCGCGTACAGTCGCTTGCCATCGGCGCCCAGCGCCATGCGGCTACGCCCTAGGGGGAGGGGCGCGCCGGCGGACCAACGCTGCGCGGCGATGCGCGCGGGCGGCTCCACCTGCGGGCGACCGACGTCGCTGAAGGCGCTCAATGAGGCGGCCGCGCTTCGGTTGTTGAGCCACGTCGGGAGGAAGGCGCTCACGAGGGCGAGGGCCAGCGCCAGTACGAGGACGACGTGCTGCCACGTTGCGGCAGCGCGCGCGGTCGGCGCGTGGGGCATGAGCTCCGGGAGCGAGATGGGCGGAAGCGCGGGCTGCGGCGGCTCGACCGGGGCCACACGCGAGGCTTGAACCTCGGGCGCCGGCGCCGCGACCTCGGCTGTGGCCGCGCCCTCCGCAACGGCGCCCACGGCTTCGTCCGCGGCAATGGTGACCCATCCGCGACGCACCGCTTCCATAGTGGCCTCGGTGCGCGACTGAACGCCCAGCTTCTCGAAGATGTTGCGCAGGTGAACCTTGACGGTGTTGGGGCTGATAACCAGTTCGCGTGCGATCTGCTGGTTGGTCGCGCCCGTTGCCACCAGCTTCAACACTTCGAGTTCGCGCTCGCTGAGCGCGCTAAGTTCGTCCGTGACAGTCATTAGTGTCGTCGTCGCCGCGCAGACGGGTGCGCCCCGTCTGCGCGGTTTCCGTCATGCCCAGGTCACCAGATGCGTCGCAAAGGGATTCGGCATGTCGTCATGATGCGGGCGGGCGCGGACTCCATACGAGAAGCGGCCGCTCTCAGGAACGTCGAATGGGGCCTCGAAGGTCAGGCCATCGGCGCCCTTGACCGGCTTCATCGGGATCGCCACCGCATCCTGCCCGTTGCCGTCACGCACGCACACCAACTCCATCGCAATGTCGTCCGGCGACAACGCTCCCGGCTCGAGCGTGGCGCGCACGAGCAGGGGCCGGCCCATCGTCATCTCGCCGCGCTCCGGACCGCTTGCCGAAACCGACACCTGCGGCCACGCGCCTTGCACCCGGCGCTCCCACTCGGCCAGCGCGCGCGCGCCTGCGCAGTTGTTGTCGGTGACGCGCCTCCCAAGCGAGGCGGCGGGAAGGTAATAGAGGTTGAGGTACTCCTTCATCATGCGGTCGAAGCTGTAGTCCGGCGCGACCGTCATAATGGAGGCGCGCATCGTCCTGAGCCACTCTTCCGGCAGGCCCGCTTCGTTTCGCTGGTAATAGCTTGGCACAATCTGGTTTTCCAGGATGGCGTACAGCGAGAGAGCGTCCGCCTCGTCTTGCGCGGCTTCGCTCGGGTACTCGCGCTCTGCGCCGATGGCCCAGCCATTCGCCCCGTCGTAAGACTCGCGCCACCAGCCGTCAAGGACGCTGAAGTTCGGCACGCCGTTCAAACCGGCCTTTTCGCCGCTGGTGCCGCTGGCTTCGAGCGGCCGCCGGGGGTTGTTCAGCCACACGTCCACGCCCGAAACGAGTTTCCGCGCGATGTTCGTGTCGTAGTCCTCCACGAACACGATCTTGCCCTGGAAGCCTGGCTGCCGGCTGTACTGGTAGACGGACTGGATGAAGGCCTTGCCGGGGTCGTCCGCCGGGTGCGCCTTGCCGGCGAAGATGATCTGGACGGGGCGGTCGGGGTCGTTGAGTATCTTCTTCAGGCGCTCCTGGTTGCGGAACAGGAGAGTCGCGCGTTTGTAGGTGGCGAAGCGCCGCGCAAAGCCGATGGTCAGCGCCCGCGGGTCCAGGCCGGTCGCCGCGGCGTTGACGTCCGCGGGCGGCGCGCCTGTCCGCATCAGTTGCGCGGCAAGCCGCTCGCGCACCAGCAGGAGCATCTCGCGCTTGGCCGCCTGGTGCTGCGCCCATAGCTCCTCGTCAAGGATGTCCGCGACGCCGGCCCACGTCGACCGCCGGTCAATCGCGTCACGCCAGTTCGGCGTCAGATAGTGATTGAGCAGCGTGACCAACCCGGGATGCGCCCACGTGTCCGTGTGCACGCCGTTGGTGACGTGCCCGATTGGCGCCTCCGCTTCCGGGAGGCCGGGCCAGAGTGACTGCCACATCCTGCGCGCCACGATCCCGTGCAACTCGCTCACGCCGTTGGCGCGGCCGCCCGTGCGCAGGGCCAGCACCGTCATGCTGAACTGCGGTCCCCACGCGTAATCGTACCGGCCCAACGCAAGAAACCGTTCACGATCAAGACCCATCTGGCCCCAGTAGTCGCCGAAGAACCGGTCCATCAGGTCATAGCCGAACGCGTCGTTGCCCGCGGGGACGGGAGTGTGCGTGGTGAAGAGGGCATTAGACCGCACGGTCCACAGCGCCGCATCGAACGGCAGCCCTTGGTCCTGAACGAGCTCGCGGATGCGCTCCAGCTGCAGGAAGGCCGCATGGCCTTCATTCATGTGCCACACGGTTGCGTCAAGGCCAAGCGCGCGCAGCGCGCGCACGCCGCCTATGCCGAGCACAACTTCCTGCGAGATGCGAATGTTGACGTCGCCGCCGTACAACCGCGCGGACAATTCGCGGTCGCCGGGCGCGTTTTCCTCGACGTCCGTGTCCATCAGGAAGAGCGGCACGCGGCCCACCTGGATGCGCCAGACCTTGGCATAGACTTTGCGGCCCGGCAGGTCGACGCTAATGAGCACCTGCTCGCCCTTACCGTTTGTTGCGGGCAGCGCAGGGACTTCCGCGAAGTTCAGCTTTTCGTAGATAGCCTGCTGCCGGCCGTCTGCGTCGATCTGCTGCTGGAAATACCCCTGCGGATAAAGGAAGCCCATGCCTACGAGCGGCAGGCCAAGATCGCTGGCGGTCTTGCAGTGGTCGCCGGCGAGGATGCCGAGGCCGCCGGAGTAGATCGGCAGGCTCTCGTGCAGGCCGAACTCCGCCGAGAAGTAGGCGATCACCTCGTTCGCAGCGTCAGGGCAATTGCGCGCGTACCAGGTGCTACCCGGCTCCGGGTTAACGTAATCATCGAACGAGCGCATCACCGCGTCGTAGCGGCTGCAGTAGTGCTCGTCCGCCGCGGCCCGATCAAGCTTCGCCTGGCTGACCTGGCGCAGGAACTTGATCGGATTATGGTTGACCTGCTTCCACAGCGCAGGGTCCACGCTTTCGTAGAGCGCCTGGGCGTCCGGATTCCAACTCCACCACAGGTTATAGGCTAGTTCTGTGAGTCGTTCAATGCGAGGGTCAGGCGTCGAATAGACTGCGACATGCCCTAAAGTCTTCACAACATCTCCTCCAGAGATAAGCGCCTGCGCTTCCGCAGAAGCCCGGCGCGCGAACTACGTCCGTTCATTCTAGGAGAGAACCGGCTCAGTGTCCAATTCGGTTGCTGCTGTGGCATGGTACAATGGCAGTATCCTAGCGCAACGGAGGCGGCATGGCCGAGCCGGAGAAACCCCAGCGCAAATATCGCTATCCCGAACAACCGCCGCGACCGCGGCGCTACCTGCTGGCAAACAAGCCCTACGACGTCTTGTCCGAGTTCAACGACGGCGAGGGTCGCCTCACGCTGGCGTCGTTCGTGCCCGTCACCGGGCTCGAACCCGCGGGCCGGCTCGACCAGGACAGCGAGGGGCTGCTGCTGCTCACCGACGACGGCGAGTTAGCGCATCGCCTGACGCACCCGAGCTACCACGTGCCCAAGACCTATCTCGTCCAGGTCGAAGGCGCGCCGGACAAGGACGCGCTCGAAAAGCTGCGCCGCGGTGTCCTCGTCAAGGGCGAGACGACCGCGTCCGCTGAGGTGGAGCTGCTCGAGCGCGTGCCCGACTTGCCGCCGCGTGACCCGCCCGTGCGGTCCGACGTGGAGACATCATGGCTGCGCGTGGTGATCCGCGAGGGGAAGAAACGGCAGATCCGGCATATGACCGCGTCACTAGGCCATCCCACACTCCGCCTCGTGCGCGTCGCCATCGGTCCGCTGACCTTGCGCGGGCTTGCGCCGGGCGAGTGGCGCGACGTGGAGGGCGAGGAACTGGCGAAGCTGAATCGCGTGCTGCGCTCGACCCAGGACGAGTCGGCAGCCCCTCGGCGGGCGCCCGCTCGCTCCCACAAGAAGTCCCGCTGAGGCGGAGGGGTCGTGGAAGAATATTCGATCTCCCAACTCCGAGCGCTCATGGACGCAGGCGAGCTGACTTCGTCCGAACTCACCGCAGCCTATCTCGACCGCATCCGCGAGCTCGACCAGACCGGCCCGAAACTCAACTCGGTCATCGAACTGAACCCGGACGCGCTCGAGATTGCCGCCGAACTGGACCGCGAGCGCCGCGAACGCGGCACGCGTCAGGACGAGCGCAGCTCGCCCCTGCACGGCATTCCTATCCTTATCAAGGACAACATCGACACGGCGGACCGGATGCGCACCAGCGCGGGCTCGCTGGCCCTGGCGGATCACGTGGCGCTGCGCGACTCGACCGTTGCCGCGAACCTCCGCGCCGCGGGCGCAGTCATCCTCGGCAAGACCAACCTCAGCGAATGGGCGAACTTTCGCTCTAACCACTCGGTCAGCGGGTGGAGCAGTCGCGGCGGGCAGACGCGGAATCCCTATGCGCTTGACCGCAACCCGTGCGGCTCGTCGTCCGGCTCGGGGACAGCGGTCGCGGCGAATCTCTGCGCCGCCGCGGTGGGCACGGAGACAGACGGCTCGATCATCTGCCCGAGCCACACGTGCGGGATCGTGGGCATCAAGCCAACTCTCGGCCTGGTCAGCCGCGCGGGCATCATCCCCATCGCGCACAGCCAGGATACGGCGGGACCAATGGCGCGCACTGTTGCGGACGCGGCGCTCCTGCTGGCCGCAATTGCCGGGCCGGACGCGCGCGACGCGGCGTCGCTCGGGGTAGCAAACACGGACATTGATTATGCGGGCGGCCTGCAAAGCGACGGGCTGGCCGGCGCGCGCATTGGCGTGGCGCGTACCTTCTTCGGCTTCAATCCCGCGGTGGATCGCATCATGGAGGAGTGTCTTCGGGCGCTGCGCGAGTGCGGCGCGGAGCTGGTCGACCCCATCGACGTGCCAAACGCGAAGAACCTGGGCGACACCGAAATGGAAGTGCTGCTGTACGAGTTTCACGCGGACCTCGACGCCTACCTCGCGCACGCCGGCCCCGGCGCAGCCGCGCGCTCCCTTGCGGAAGTCATCGCGTTCAACGAGAAACACGCCGACCGCGTTATGCCGCACTTCGGGCAGGAGATCATGCTGCAAGCCGTCGAGAAAGGCCCCTTGACCGAAGAAAAGTACGCGCAGGCGCTGGCGACAAATCATCGGCTCTCTCGCGACGAAGGTATCGACGCAGCATTGCGCGAGCATCGGCTCGATGCGATCGTCGAACCGTCAGGCGGGCCGTCGTGGCTGACGGATTACGTCTGCGGGGATCACTATGTGGGCGGCAGTTCGTCGCCCGCCGCAGTGGCCGGTTACCCGAGCATCACTGTGCCCGCCGGCTATATCCACGGGCTGCCGATCGGGATGAGTTTTGTCGGAACGGCCTGGACCGAAGCGAAGCTGATCCAGTACGCGTACGCATTCGAGCAGGCAACGCAAGTGCGCCAGCCTCCGCAGTTCCTGCAAAACGTTCAGTTTTGACCTATCGCAAGTAGGGTTTCAGGAGGCGAGAAAATGAACGGCGAGAACCTTTCCCTCGGTATCGACTTCCTCCGACCGGGCCAACCCGACGCGTCGGCTCGCGGCCTCGAATCTCTCGCGCCTTCCATCGACCTCCCGGCTTTCGCTGACGTTTCGCGAGCCCGCGCGGCGCAACGCGCAGACGACCTCCTCGCGGCCGGCGCCACGCCGCGCGACCTGTTCGCCGGAGAAGGCGACGTGGATGGGCTGGAGGTCGTCATCGGCGAAGTGAACTTCCTGCCGGCCTGGTTTCTCAGCGTTGGCGCCCGCACCGCGGCCGCGGTGTGCAAGATCGAGGCGAGCGGAGTGAACTACCAGGGCGTGAGCGGCTCATGGAGCGGCACGGGGTTCCTTGTCTCACCCAACATCCTCCTGACCAATAACCACGTCCTGAACTCGGCCGACGTTGCCCGCGCAGCCACGTGCATCTTCAACTTTCAGGCCGAGCGCGATGGCGCGATTGCCGCGACGCGCGGTTATCGGCTCGACGCCGACCGCCTCTTCATCACCTCGCCCGCGCGCGGCGGCCTCGACTTCACCTTCGTGTGGGTCAAGGATGAACCGGGCGCCGAGTTCGGGTGGGTGTCGTTGGACCGCAACGCGTTTACCATTGTCGACCGCGAGTATGTTAACGTCATCCAGCATCCCTCGGGCCGGCCAAAGACGCTCGTATTGCAGGACAACCGCGTGCGGCGGCAAGACGAGACAACCGTCCACTACACCTCCGACACCGAGCCGGGCTCGTCGGGCAGCTGCGTGTTCAACAACCTGTGGACGCCCGTCGCGCTGCACCACGCATCGCGGCCTGCGCCGGCGGAAGAAGCCGCGGCGGGGTTCAAGTACCTGAACGAGGGCATCAAGTTCAGCGCGATTGCCACCTATCTCGAACAAGTGGCGCAGGAAGGCGGCGCGGACGCGGGGGCCGCGCGTGACGCGCTTGGCGTGATTGCGGGGAGCGATGCGCTGCTGGGCTTCTTCGGCAGCCTCGGACGACAGGTCGCCTCGCCCGCAACTGACCCACTCGAAACGGTCGTGACGAGCTATCGGGGCGAACTGCAGGACGTCGACGTTGCGTTCTGGAACGTCGAATGGCTCACGCGACGGCTGGAGAAGGTTCCCGCGGTCGCGCAAGTCATGAAAGATATGAACCTGGATGTCTGGGCCTTGGTCGAGAGTTCGCCCGAATCCGCGCAGGCCATCGTCGACGAACTGGCGCGCAAGCACGGCATGGAGTTCGGTATGGCCGCATCCGACCCGAAAGCCGCGTCGGGAATCCAGTCAACCACAGTCATTTGGAACAAACGGACGGTCTCAGGGAAGACCGAAGAATGGCCGGCGGACATCGCCAAGTGGTTCACTGTCCACAGCACGCAGTTCGACCAGCTCGGGCTGGAGGCGGTGGAGGGGAAGGTCTTCCCGCGCCGGCCCGGCCTGTTCCATTTCACGGCGGTTCGCGAGGGCGACGCTCCATCGTTCGACTTCTACCTCGTCCCGCTCCACCTGAAGGCGATGGACGAGGGGAGTAAGCGCCGTCGCATGGCCGCCGCGATCCTCGGCGCGGCAGTTAAGAAGATGATCGCGGAGCACGGCAAGGACGCGGACTGGGTGCTCGGCGGGGATTACAACGCGCAGCTTGCCTCGCAGGATTTCGCTGCGCTGCTCAAGAACGACATGGTGGCGATCAGCGCCGAGGACGAGGGGCAGGGCGCCTTCTCCTACCTCAAGCGGCCGAAGTCGCTGATCGACCACATCTTCCTGTCCGCCAACCTGGCGAAGACCTACGGCGCGGATGACTACATCATCGTTGCGGCGGAGAAGAGCATCCCCAAATATGTGAAGCAACTGAGCGACCACCGGCCGGTCCTGGTGCGGTTAAGCCTGAAGCAGGCGGAGCCGGAGCCACCCGGCGCCGGGGCCGCGTTGCCGCCGGACCTGGCGAACCTGCTGGGGCAGATCGACGCGGGACCGCTCGGCTGACACGAGGGAGAGTGATTGTGGCCCATCCTGCATACCATGCGCTGGCGCGGCGGCTCGACGAACTGCCAAACGGTTACCCGGCGACCGAAACCGGCGTGGAACTGCGTATCCTCGAACGGCTCTTCACAGTGGAGGAGGCTGAGCTTGCGGGCAAGCTGCGGCTGACCCTGGAGACGCCTAATGAGCTTGCCGCTCGGCTCGGAGTTGAGCCTCGCCCGCTGATGGGAACGCTCATTGGTATGGCGAAGCGCGGCCTGGTCAAAGCTGCGCGCGTGCCGGCTGGCTGGGGCTTCGGCCTGCTGCCGTTCGTGGTCGGCATCTACGAGATGCAGGGCGCCTGGCTCGATTCGGACTTCGCCCGGCTATTCGAGGAGTACTACCAGCAGGCGTATGCCAGTGTGATGCTGGCCGCGCCATCCGTTCACCGGGTCATCCCGGTCGACAAGGCGGTGCGCGTCGACATGGAGATCCACCCCTACGAGAGCGCGTCCGCGCTCGTGGAGGCGAGCCAGGCGTGGGCCGTGGTCGACTGCATCTGCCGCAAGCAGAAGGCGCTCATCGGCGATCCCTGCGATCACCCGCTCGACGTCTGTCTCTCAATGAGCGACACGCCCGGCGCGTTCGACAGGATCACTTCGATGAAGGTCCTGACCAAGGACGAAGCGCTTGGCACGCTGCGCCGCTCGGCGGAGGCGGGGTTAGTTAGCACGGTGAGCAACAACCAGGAGGGGCTCACTTACATCTGCAACTGCTGTACCTGCTCGTGCGGCATCTTGCGCGGCATTGCGGAGTTCAAGATGGCGAACGCGGTGGCGCGGTCCGCGTTCGTCAACCAGGTTGACGCGGAGTTGTGCCAGGGCTGCGGGCTTTGCGAGGACGCGTGCCAATTCGAGGCGCTCGAAGTCGAGGGGACGGCCATTGTCAACGCGTTCCGCTGCGTGGGCTGCGGGGTGTGCGTGCTCGACTGTCCCGAGGGCGCGCTCGCGCTGGTTCGGAGGCCGGAGGGGGAGGTGCTGCCCGTGCCCGTGACGGAGGACGACTGGCGGCGGGAACGCGCAGCCGCGCGGGGCATCGACCTTTCGGAGTAAGGAGCTTCGATGACGTTATCGGTCGAGTGGTTAGCGCTCGGTGTGTCTCTGCTGGGCGTCGTCCTCTCCAGCGCGCTCGCCTATCTCGTCTACACATCCGGTCGCCGCTCCCAGCTGGCGGAAGCGAGCAGGTCCCTCGGCAACCTGTATGACAAGATGATGGACTTCCGCGCTGAGCATCCTGAAGTGCTCTCCCTGAGCCGCAGTTGGACGGTCGCGTGTTTTGAGCGTATCTATCGCCAGGACGAGCCGCGCGATCGCGAATGGGCGCAGTATTACACCTATGCGGAACTGTGCTGCGGTTTCGTCAACGGCGTCCTCGAAGCGAAGGAGTCCGGGCTGCTGCGAAAAGGGTTGTTCGAGAAGCACTACAAGCGGCTCGTTACGTTGATCTTGACCGAACACTATCCATACTTGATGTCAGCGAGCCAGGACAAGTATCTGTCGAAGTATATCGTTGACTTCCTCGCCAAGCGCGCGGCTGAGGAGTGGGACTGGGCTGAGATGCACCGCGTCCTACCCGGCCCTAACGAACTCCCGTTGCTGAGCAATAGTTCGCGGCAAACTACTTGACACGCCTTTGGGCGTGTGCTATAGTCGCGCCACAAAGGCCATGATGGAAACGAGTAGGCGGTATGCTCACGAAGTGAGCGGCCCACTTCGTGGGCGTAGCGCCCCAGCGAGTCCGGGTTGATGCGAGCCGGATGCGCAACGACCGCCGAAAATCCTTCCGGAGCTGCGCCCCCAAAGGGGATTGCAAATTGAAGATTCAAGATTGACGCCCGTATCTTCGATCTTCGATTCTCAATGTCCAAGTAGGCGGCGCCGGGGTTGCGCCCCGTTAGCCGGCGCAGAGACGTGATCGCGTCTCAACCGAGTGGACGCGCGCCGCAGTGGCGGTTACGCGCGTCAAGCGGGGTGGCACCGCGGGAGTTAGCTACAAGCGCTCTCGTCCCCATGTGGGACGAGAGCTTTGTTTTTAACACCAAGACACAAATGCGCAATGCTTCGTTCCTCATGTCTTTGTGCCTTTGTGTTGAAATCCGGATTCGGAGTGCGACATGACTGACTTGTTGTATCAAACCGACAGCTACGTCCGGGAGTTCGAGGCGAAGGTGGTCGCGGTGGACGCGGCAGGCAGTCGCGTCGCGCTCGACCGCACGGGATTCTATCCGGGCGGTGGCGGACAGCCGAACGACGTTGGCGTCCTCCGTCTGCGCGTCTTCTCGGCGGACACGCCTGAAATCGAAGTCCCGGTCACGGCAGTCAAGAAGGAAGGCGCGCCATCCCGCGACGGCGATTTCGTCTGGCACACCCTCGCCGGCGTTTTGCCGCAAGAGGGCGCCCCGGTAACCGGCGTCATAGACTGGGACCGGCGCTACAAGCTGATGCAAACGCACACCGCGCTCCATGTCCTCTGTGGCGTGGTGTATCGCGACTACGGCGCGTTAGTCACCGGCGGCAACATGGACCCCGGCCAGGGGCGCATGGATTTCGAGTTCGCGACGATGCGCGGAGAGTTGGTGGCGGAGATCGAAGCGCGCTGCAATACGGAGATCGAAGCCGCGCGCGACGTCCGCGTGAAGATCCTGCCGCGCGAGGAAGCGTTCCAGATACCCGACCTGATCCGCACGAAGATCAACCTGCTGCCGGAGGGCATCAAGGAGATCCGCACCGTGGAGATCGTCGGGCTGGACCTCCAGGCCGACGGAGGGACGCACGTGGCGAACACCCGGGAAGTCGGGCGCATCAAGGTCACGGATTACAAGTCAAAAGGCGCGATCAACAAGCGCATCTATATCGAAGTGGGATAAGCGATGCGGATTGGAGATTGAAAATTGAAGATAGGCTGATCTTCAATCTTCAATTTGTGATCTTCCATCGTGAGGAGGGACCATGCCGCGATTCAAGGAAGTTTCCCCCCAGGTCAACCTGCCGCAGGTGGAGCAGGGCGTCCTGGAGTTCTGGAAGAAGCAAGACGTCTTCAAGAAGACAATCGAGCAGACGCAGAATGCGCCGCGCTTCGTCTTCTACGAAGGGCCGCCGACGGCCAACGGCCGGCCGGGCATCCACCACGTGCTCGCGCGCGCATTCAAGGACATCTTCCCGCGCTACAAGACCATGCGCGGCTACTTTGTCTCGCGCAAGGGTGGTTGGGACACGCACGGCCTGCCGGT
>JALOOB010000304.1 GCA_025454635.1 Anaerolineae bacterium | reverse complement strand
GGAACCGGGCGCCGTGCAGATGTGGCGGGGTTCGAAGTGGGCGGCAAAACAGGGACGGCCGAAATGGCTGTCGCGGGCGGCTATCGCAAAAAGGCGGTGATCGCATCCTTCCTGGGGGCCTTTCCGATGTCCAACCCGCGCTACGTTACGCTTGTAATGCTGTTCGAACCGAAGGGTCAGGACATTACCGGCGGCGAGATCACGGCTGGGCGGAACGCGGCGCCCACCACGGCACGGCTGATCGAGCGGATCGGGCCTCTGCTGGAGGTTCCGGCGAGGGTCCTGTGACGTTCAGGGGCGGCGTTGCGATCCTGACTTGATCGGCGGCCGTACAAGCGGCACAACACCAGCTGTCATTCCGGAGGACCCGATGCGTTTTTCATCACCCCTCGCCGCCTTCTTCCTGTTTGCTGCCATTTGCACCGGCCCGGCACTGGCTACGGCCCCGGGTGCGGAGAATTGGAACGCGCCGGCCATTTCCTGGCACAGCCTCAAGACGGGTGTTCCGGAAGCGACACGCACGGGAAAGACCGTGATGATGGTTTTTCAAGCGCCGTGGTGCACGGCGTGTGCAAAGTTCCGTTCCGTGTTCAAGGATGAACGGATTGTGGCTGCCTCCAAAGACGTCGTTATGATCCTGGTCGATGCGGACGCCGACAAGGTCGCAAACGGCGCGTTCGCTCCCGATGGCACCTATGTGCCGCGCACGATTTTCGTAACTCCGGACGGCGATGTGCGCGCGGATCTCGTCGGCAAGTCCGACCCCAAGCATCCGCACACGATCGACATCGAACAGCCGGACGAGTTGCTGGCTCTCATGCAGAGGGCAGCTCAGTCCGGCAGCACGCCCGAGGCGTCGGATCAACGCGCATCAAACTGATCCCGGCGTAGCGCCGGCGATGACAGCACAGCGGGCGCGCGCGGATGGCCTGGACGGACAAGATCTTCGCTTACTGTGAACGAGCAGGCGACCCGGCGTTCTGGGCCGAGCCATTCAATGCCGTGTCCAACGCCGCGTTCCTGCTGGCTGCGGCCGCTGCGGCGGCCCAACTTGCGCGTCGTGATGATGCGGCACAGCGCCAGTTCGAATGGGCGCTCGTTCTGCTCGTCGGCATCATAGGGGCCGGCAGCTTTCTGTTTCACACGTATGCGACCCGATGGGCGTCCGTCGCCGACACTGCACCCATCGGCATTTTCATGATCGGGTACCTCGGGTACGCGGTCAGGCGGTTTTTCGATGCATCCTATCTCATCGCTTTGCTGGTGCTCGGCATCTTCCTTGTGGCGATGCGCTATGCGGCTTTGATCCCGTGCGACCCGGGCTTGTTGCCGATCACGGTGGCGGCGGGCCGGCCATGCTTCAACGGGTCGCTCGGTTATGTTCCTGCATTGGTGGCGCTGGTGCTGATTGGTGGCGCGCTCCTGTTTCGCGGCCATCCGGCGGGGGTGCTCGTGTTTGCGAGTGCTATTCTTTTCGGAGTGTCGCTGACCTTGCGCACCGTCGATTTCGAAGTCTGTGCACTGACCTCGGTCCTGGGCCGCGCGCGGGGCACACATGCACTGTGGCATGTGCTCAACGCGCTCCTGCTCTACCTGTTGCTGATAGCAGCTATCCGGCACGGACGCCGAGGAAAGCCGGCCTCTACATGATTGCGCCAGCTGAGGAGGCAGAGCATAAAGGCGCGCCCCCCGTGCGGACGTGGTGGAACTGGTAGACACACAGGACTTAAAATCCTGAGGCAGCAATGCCGTGTGGGTTCGATTCCCACCGTCCGCACCACTTTTTTGTTGCGCGCAGCCGCCACACCAACCCTGCGCGCGGTGGTTCCGGTTCGATATAGATCCTCTCACCTGCACCATTTCTTGCAATTGCGGGGCTGACGGGGTCACATGGGCGCGTTCCAACAAACGTCCCGCCTTTCATGCTTGCAATGCCCACCGGGCGATTCATCAAACGGCTCTTGTTTATCATCGCGGTCACCGGGCTCGCGGCGGGCGTGGTCGTCTGGCTGCACTCCGGAGATGTAGCCTGGGCCCACCGTCTCTGGACACTTGCGACCGCTCCGGTGATTGCCGGCCTCGCCGTGTCGATGGTGCGCGATCTCCTCGCGGGGCGGCTCGGCGTCGATGCCGTCGCGTTCGTCTCCATGTCGGCGGCGCTGATCTTGGGCGAACCGCTTGCCGGCGCCGTTGTTGCGGTGATGTACGCCGGCGGCAATCTTCTGGAGGATTTCGCCGTCGCTCGCGCGGAACGTGATCTCAGATCGCTGGTCGACCGCGCCCCGCGTATTGCACACCGGCGCAAAGGCACTCTGATCGAGGACGTGCCGGTCGATGACGTCGCCATCTCCGATACGATCATCGTCCGCGCCGGAGAGGTCATTCCGGTCGACGGCACTCTGCTATCGAGTGAAGCAACGCTCGACGAGGCGGCTCTGACGGGAGAACCCATTCCCGTGGTGCGGGCGAGAGGCGATGGTGTGCGCAGCGGCTCGATCAATGCCGGGGCGAGCTTCGAGATGCGTGCCAGCGCGAGGGCCGGCGAAAGCACCTATGCGGGAATCGTCAGGCTCGTGACGGCGGCGCAGACCGCCAAGGCCCCGTTCATACGCCTCGCCGATCGATTTGCGCTCGTCCTGCTGCCGGTCACGCTCGTGATTGCCGCCGCCGCATGGCAATTGTCGGGAGATCCAATCCGCGGACTGGCGGTGCTCGTGGCCTCCACACCGTGCCCGCTGATCCTGGCAGCCCCCGTCGCGTTCATTGCCGGCGTTTCCCAGGCCGCGCGTTTGGGAATACTCATCAAGGGCGGTGGTGCGCTCGAGGCGCTTGCTCGAACACACACGGTGATGTTCGACAAGACCGGAACGCTGACTGTCGGGGGAGCGCGGCTCGTCGCAATCGAGACCGCGCCGGGCGAGAAGCCTGACGAGATTCTGCGACTGGCCGCATCTCTGGAACAGGCGTCGCAGCATGTTGTTGCCGCCGCCATCGTGAGCGCGGCCTCCGCACGTGGCCTGAGCCTCGATGTGCCGGACATTGTGCACGAGTCCTCCGGAGCAGGACTCGAGGGGACGGTAGACGGTAAACTCGTCAAGGCCGGATCGTATCAGTTCGTCTGGGGAGCGGGCCGGCCCGAGCGGTGGGCAGCCAGAGCCCTGCGGCGTGCATCCTGGCGTTCGGCTCTCAGTGTTTTTGTCTCCGTCGACGGGCGCCTCACAGGTGCAATTCTTCTGGCGGACGAGCTAAGGCGCGAGTCGCCGCGGGCGGTTCAGGCGCTTCGCGAAGCGGGCATCCGCCGCATCGTCATGGTCACGGGCGACCGGTCGGACTCGGCGGAGATCATCGCCGCCGCGCTGGATATGGATGCGGTTCTGGCTGACCGGGAGCCGTCCGACAAGGTTGAAGCGGTTGCTTTCGAGCAGCGGCAGAACCCGACGCTCATGGTTGGAGACGGCATCAACGACGCCCCGGCACTCGCGGCGGCGGACGTGGGGATCGCGATGGGTGCGCGTGGGGCCACGGCGTCTTCGGACGCTGCCGATGTCGTCGTTCTCGTTGACCGTCTCGATCGGGTACCGCAGGCCATCATCATCGCGCGCCGCGCTCGCCGCATTGCCCTTCAGAGCATCGTCGCCGGACTTGCTCTCTCGGGTGTCGCCATGATCGCCGCAGCCTTCGGGTATCTGACACCGGTTGCCGGTGCGCTGACGCAGGAAGCCATAGACGTTGCCGTCATTCTCAACGCGCTGCGCGCCTTGACGCCGGGCTGGCGTCCTCATCACGCAACGCTGCAACCATCCGCTGCGAAGGCATTGCAGCAGGAACACGTTGAGCTCGAGATCACACTCGACCGGCTTCGCGAAATTGCAGACGCGCTGGATGACGCCGCTCCGGAACTCGCCGAAGCTCTCATACGCGAAGCTTCCAGTCTCGTGACGACGAAGATCGCAGATCATGAACGGGCGGACGAAGGGCTGATCTATCCCAAAGTGGCGAAGTATCTCCACGAAGAATACGGACTGTCCGCCATGAGCCGCGCGCACCGGGAGATCCTGCATTCCAGCCGCCTGCTGGCGAGGTTGGCCAAGGAACTGAAGGTTGAGGAGACCGACCGCTATCTCATCCGGGACGCGCAACGGATCATCGAGTCGATCGAGGCGCTCGTGCGCATCCATAACGCGCAAGAGGAGGATATTTACGAGCATGCCGTAACGGGGTGATCTGCCGCCCCGGCGGCGGCATTTGCCGAGGATCTTGCCGGCCCCCGGTCCCGACGGGCGACGAAGTGTTGCAAGCGAGGACAGGTGTGTCCGCGCTAAGCTCGCCACCGCAGCACAAGGCAGGGCACCTTCCGGCATGATCCATCTCGAAGCGCTGGTGCGTGAGGCTTACGAGGAGCTGGGCGGCGTGGCCGACCGCGGCAAAGTTGCCGACTACATTCCCGAACTCGGCAAAGTCGACCCGCAAAAATTCGGTATTGCCATTGCGACGCTCGACGGCCGGTGCGTCAC
>JALOOB010000303.1 GCA_025454635.1 Anaerolineae bacterium | reverse complement strand
GCCTCTGCGCTTCGGATGCGCGCGATCATCCCGGTAGTCGAGCGATTCTCGATGTACGGCAGGATTTGAACAGATCCGCCATACGCCTCGACAGCCGCCGCCTCGGGCAATGTCTCCCGCGTGTAGTCGCCGCCCTTAACGAACACATCGGGCTTAATGATCTCCAGCAGGCGCGCAGGCGTTGCATCGTCGAACGCCAGCAGATAGTCCACGCTGCTCAGGCCGGCGAGCACTTGCAGCCTGTCCTCCAGCCCGTTGATCGGCCGCGTCGGTCCCTTCAGCCGCTGCACGCTCTCGTCTGTGTTCACCGCGACCACGAGAATATCGCCCAACGCCTTAGCCTGATTGAGGTAGGTGATGTGCCCCCGGTGCAGGATGTCGAAGCAGCCGTTCGTAAAGACGACGCGGCGACACCCTGTCCGCTCGTTTATCAACTGTTCTGCCAGTTGCGCCGGGTTGGCGTAATACTTATCGCTCCCGAGAATGAGCGAACGCAGCTCGTCAGCCGTGCAACTCGTGGTCCCTGGCTTGGCCACCACGATTCGCGCGGCCGCCTGCGCGATCTCCGCAGCGTCCGCCGTGTCCGCGCCGGCAAGCAGCGAAAGGGTTAGTCCCGCAACGAACGTATCGCCCGCGCCCGCGGCCTTTGAGTCCGGCTGCGCATCGGAATAGGTGCGGTACGGCGCGTTGCCCCGCTCGCAGACGAGCGCGCCTTCGGTGTCCAGCGTGATCGCGGCAATTTGCGCGCCCGTGATGTCCAGCATGCGGTCCGCATAGGGCGCGATCTGTTCGGCGCGGGCGCATGCGCCTTCGAGCCTGGGCAAGCCCAACAGCTTGACCGTCTCGCCGTAATTTGGTTTAACCGCAGTCGGCCCGAGGCCGCAGTACTGCCCCAGGTTCTTCGCATCCGTCATGACGGGTCGCGGGTGCCACGCCTGGAGGTCGTGCAGCGCATCGATAATGCGCGGGGTCAGCACGCCATAGCCGTAATCGGAGATGACGACTCCGTCGACGTGCGGAAACAGCCGGCCCAGGTGCTCAATCAAATGCGCCTCGGTCTCCCCGTCGATCGGCTCGGTGTCGCCCTGGTCGTAACGCACCAGCATTTGGCCGCCCGCGGAGATACGCTGCTTTGCGAGCGTCTTGCGACCGGGACGAACAACCACACAGTCAGTGGCGACGCCACGCGCTTCGAGCACCCGACGCAAGACTGCACCCTCTTCGTCGTCGCCAGTCACGGAAAGAAAAATCGCATTCCCGCCCAGCGATGCGATGTTGACCGCGGTGTTTGCTGCGCCCCCTGCCGCATCCTTGCGGTCGGTAACGGTAACCACAGGCACCGGAGCCTCACGCGAGAGCCGGTCCGTATATCCGTCCAGATAGCTGTCCAGCATCGACTCACCGATGACCAGCACGCGCAGGTCACGGAATCGCTGCGTCAAATCCAAAATCCTTGCGTTCATCTTCCACCACCTTTTACGAGGCCGCCACGAATTCGACGAATTTAGACATATTGAGCGAACTATCCAAGGGACAATTCGGGTAATTTGCCGTGACTCGACAAATTCGCCGCGGAGCGACTACGCAGAATGCGATCCGCTGCATGCCGCAGATCGGAAACCACGCAATCTGGCAGCCGCTCTCTACTCAACTCCCACTCCGTCTCATTCCCGTTATCGAGAAGGATCGTCCGGCACCCTGCGCGGCGACCCGCTTCCACATCGTTCAAGATATCGCCGATCATCCACGAGCCGGAGAAATCGATGCCGTGCTCTGCGGCCGCGCGCAGGATCAGACCCGGCGCGGGCTTGCGGCAGTCGCACTCGACGGCATACTCGGAGACCGCGCCGGCAGGATGATGCGGGCAGTAGTAGAAGCCCGACAGGGCCGCTCCGTACTCGGCCAGCATCTCCCGGAGGCGCTGCTCCACGGCGGACAAGGCGGACTCGGCAAAGAGGCCGCGCGCGACGCCTGACTGATTAGAAACGACGATAAGCTCGTAGCCCGCGTCGCTCAGCCGCCGTAAGGCTTCCCCCGCGCCGGGCATCAGGGCCATCCGGTCCGGGTCAACGTTATACGGCACGTCCACGACGAGCGTGCCGTCCTTGTCGAGAAACACTGCTGCAACCATGGAAATCTCCCGCCACCTGACCAGGTAATTCAACGCAGATGACGCAGATCAGGGCAGATACACAAAGATCATCTTGGAAATCCACTCCATCGGCGTTATCTGCGTTCAATTCCCTCACGGCCAGCTTGTCTCGCGCATTGGGATAACCATGATCTCAGGGATCACGGTTTCCGCGGGCTGGGTAAGCACAAAGCGCACGGTCGCAGCGACATTCTTCGGGTCTTGCAGGTTGTTCACGTCGATATCCGGGAAGCGATCCAGCAGGAACGCAGTTCGCATGCCGCCCGCGATGACGGCGGTTACCTTGATGTTATCCTGACGGCCCTCGGCATGGAGCGCATACGACAGGCCGAGCAGGCCCCACTTGCTGGCGTGATAAACCGAGGCGTTCGGCCAGGCGCGCTTCGCAGCGGTGGAGACGATGTTTATCACATGGCCCTCGCCCTGCTGCTTCATGGGCGGGAAACCGTACTTGGCCATGAGAAACGGCCCGCGCAGGTTCACATCCATGACCAGGTCCCAGTCGGTCACTTCCAATTCGTCGACGGGCAGCGTCACGTCGGTGCCCGCATTGTTGACGATCACATCAAGGCGACCATGTTTTTCGATCACGTTCTTGATCGCCATCTCGACGCTGCCCTCGTCGGTCAGATCGAGGTGGAGCGCCTCGGCCTGTTGACCCTGCGCGCAGATGTCATCCACAACCTTCTGCGCCAACTCCGTGCGGATGTCTCCGACGATAACGGTCGCGCCCGACTCAGCCAGCACGCGGCTGATCTGCTCGCCCAGGCCGCGGCTCCCACCAGTCACAATCGCCACCTTCCCTCGAATCCCTTCCATCTCTTCCTCCTCACACCTTCGAAAACACTTCCCATGTCAGCGGCATGGGGGCCGAACGCAAGGCCATCATGCGCTCATCGATCAACTCGCAGATGAGGTGCAGCGCGACGATGTGCGCCTCCTGAATGCGCGGCGTACTCGAGCTTGGCGCAACGATGGCGATGTCGGATAGCTCCAACATCTCCCCGCCGTTGCCACCGGTCAATGCGATGCACGTCAGCCCTTGCCTTCGCGCCGCATCGAACGCCTCGATCACGTTGCGCGAGCGGCCGCTTGTGCTGATGCCGATGAGCACGTCTCCCGGTCGGCCAAGCGCCTCCACCTGCCGCGCAAAGACCTTGTCAAACGCCGCGTCGTTTCCCCACGCAGTAACGACAGCGCTGTCTGCCGTCAGCGCGATCGCGGGCAGCCCCGGGCGGTCATGGTACTTAAACCGGCCCACCAACTCACCGACGAGGTGCTGAGCGTCCGCCGCGCTGCCGCCGTTACCGCACACCAACACCTTGCCGCCCGACTCGAACGCGTTCGTGATGGCCTGCGTCGCCTCCACGATGACGTTGCGCAGGAGCTTGCCTGATTGCAGCATGACCTCGCTGGCGGTGACGAACGCGTTGTCGATGATCGCCATCTGGTCGGCCTCGTGCTGCGGAACCGGTGCGTGGTGCGTCAGCACCTGCTCGTAGACCGCAGCCATCGCGGTAGCTACTCGCTGCCACGTAAACAGATCGTTCGCCCGGCGGATGGCCTGCTGGCGCAGCACGGTCATGACCTTTGGATGCTGGAACATAAACGCAAGCCGTTCCGCGAGGGCATCCGCATCGCGCGGTGGAACAAGGTAACCCGACTCGCCGTCGCGCACCGAGAACTTGATGCCGCCCACATTCGAGCCGATGACAGGCGTCCCGGAAGCCATTGCCTCCAATGGGGTGATGCCGAACGGCTCGTACCACGGCGTGCTAATGAACACATCCGCCGCGGCGTAGTAGTAGCGCAGCTCTTCGCGGCGCCGCGCGCCGGTGAAGATGACGTGTTGCGCGATGCCCTCCGACTCGGCTATGGCCTTGAGCCGGCCGATCTCAGGCGTGAGCGTCGGATCGGGATCGCGCGACTCGCCTCCCACGATGAGCAGTCGGGCGCGGACGCCGTGGTCGCGAACGAGCTTCGCAAAGCCGAGCAGCGCCGTGTCGACGCCCTTGCGCGGCACCATGCGGCCAAGCTGCAGGACAAGACGCTCGTCGCGCGCCAGCTTCAGCCCGAGCTTGCGCCGGGCGCGCGCCTTGTCGATCGGCCAAAACTCGGTCGGATCGAAGCCCGCCGGCACGACGGTCAGCCGCTCCACGTCGGCGTCATAAAGCCGGATGAACCCGTCGGACCCGCCCTGGTGCAGCCGGCGCACCTTGCCGAGCGCATGGAACGTGATCACGAACGGGATGCCGGTGGCGCGCTTGATGTCCGCTGCCACAAGGCCCGACATGAAGAAGTGCGCGTGAACCAGGTCGTAGCGCTCCGCCTGCCGCCGGAAGAACCTGAGCATCCACTCGCGGAACTCGTTCATGTGGGGCAGCATGTCTTCCTTGCGGACGAAGCTTGGCGGCCCGGCTTCCACGTGAATGATGCGCACCCGGTCGATCCAGTTGACGATCTCCGGCAGGTCCCTGCGGTCGCGGCGCGTGAAAACGTCGACCTCGTAACCCAGCGAAGCGAGGTGCTTCGCGAGCTGCGCGACGTAGACA
Organism: Anaerolineae bacterium; assembly: GCA_025454635.1. Taxonomy (GTDB): domain Bacteria; phylum Chloroflexota; class Anaerolineae; order CG2-30-64-16; family CG2-30-64-16; genus JALOOB01. The sequence goes on along the minus strand of JALOOB010000303.1, from coordinate 945 downwards.
TTCTGGCCGCCGCCGTCGGCGCCGCCAAGATTACCCAAAGGCGAGGCGTGCTCGCTGATAAACGCGATGCGTCGCGTCATGTTATGCCTCCATCTTTGCCACAGAGGGCGCCGAGAGGGACTTAGAGCCCCGTGCGGCCCAAACCATGGATGAACGGCTTCCCGCCACGAAGCGGAATGTCTCATCCCAGTCGCGTGCGAACCTCTCGATGCCGAAACGCTCGCGCGCGATGTGGCGCGCGCCCTTGCTCAACTCTGCGGCCTCGTCGTGGTCCTCGAGCAGCCGCTGCATATGGTCGATCAGCACGGAGACGTTAGTCTCGACGTAGCCGTTAATGCCGTTGCACACCGCGCTGACCATCTCGGTTGTCGCGAGCCCGACGATGGGCAGGCCAACCGCCATGGCTTCCAACACGGCCAGCCCCAGGCTGGTGTAGCGTATCGGATTGAAGAAGAAGCGGTAGCGCGTCTCCATCTCCCACAAGTGGGTGAGCGGGATGGGGCCCATGCCGCCGATCTCCGCCGACTCCATGCCCGCCAGGTCGAGCGGCACTTCCTCCGCCGCGCGCTGCCAGATGTCATGCCCGAGGCGCCGGCCGCGCTTCTTGAGGCCGTTCACGACCACGATGCCGCGCTCCAACTCGCCCGTCCAGCGCAGCTCGTCGGGCACAATGACGCCGTGTTCGATGACGCGCGAGGGTGTGCGGTTGTTGTCCCACATTAGGTTGTTGAAGTGGGTGCAGTGCACCAGCAGCACGTTGGGATCGTCGACGATGTGCTTTGTGTTGGTCGGTGCGTCCTGCGGCGCGTGGCGCGGCGGATCGTGCTCCAGGTAGATGCGCGGGAGGTCGCGCTGCGCGCCGGAGAGGATTTCGTGCTGGTCGACTTCCCAGTTCTTGCGCGACTGGTAGAGGATCACGTCGAACTGCTCGTTCCGCACCTCTTC
>JALOOB010000302.1 GCA_025454635.1 Anaerolineae bacterium | reverse complement strand
TTCCCGGCATCGTCGGCGCGCCCCGCGCGCTTCGACATTCCGTTCTCATTGCGATATAATCCACTGGTTGCCGCGCCCGTGGCTTGCGCGGAAATCGGCCCTGGCCAACCCAGGTTGTGGAGGCAGCAAGTATGTATCAGGCGCCTCGCGGGACGCAGGACATCCTCCCCGCGGACCGGCCGTACTGGCGTTACGTCACCGAAGAAATGCACCGGGTCGCCGCGCTCTTCGGCCTGCAGCAGATCGACACGCCCATCTTCGAAGAGACCGGCCTGTACGTCCGCGGGGTGGGCGAGGGCACCGACATCGTCGACAAGGAGATGTACTCCTTCCAGGATAAAGGCGGCGCGGACATCACCCTCCGCCCCGAGTGGACCGCGGGCGTGATGCGCGCGTACATCGAGCACGGGATGCACGTGCTGCCCCAGCCCGTCAAGCTCTACTCCATGGGCCCCATCTTCCGCTACGAGCGCCCGCAGGCCGGCCGCTTCCGCCAGCATCACCAGTTCAACGTGGAGATGCTCGGCGAGCTTGACCCCGCGGTCGATCTCGAAGTCATGTCCGTCGCGTGGACCCTGCTCGGCCGGCTCGGCTACCGCGGGCTCAATTTCCAGCTCAACTCGACCGGCTGCCCGAAATGCCGCCCGGCCTACCGGCAGGCCCTCGTCGAGTATTTCGCGCGCTACGAGGACCGGCTGAACGACACCGACCGCCGCCGGCTCAAGATCAACCCCCTCCGCCTGCTCGACTCAAAGGAAGAGGCCGCCCAGCCGCTCCTGAACGACGCGCCGCACAGCGTGGACTACCTCTGCGCAGAGTGCGCATCCCACCTCGCCACCCTGCGCGGCTACCTCGACGCGCTCGACATGCCCCACAGCATCAACTTCCGCCTCGTGCGCGGCCTCGACTACTACACCAAGACCGTCTTCGAGGTGTGGGCCGAGGGCATCGGCGCGCAGGCCGCAGTGTGCGGCGGCGGGCGCTATGACCGCCTCATCGAAGAACTCGGCGGGCCTCCCACCCCCGGCATCGGCTTCGGCATGGGCATCGAGCGCGTCATCGCCAGCCTTAAGGCGCAGGGCGTCCAGCCCCCGCCGCTCCCCGCGCCGCGCGTCCAGGTCTCGCCCCTCGGCGAAGCCGCGCGGGCCGCGGGCATCAAGCTCGCGCGCGATCTGCGCGACGCGGGAATCGGCGCGGTGATGGCCTTCGGCGGCCGCAGCCTCAAGTCGCAACTCAAGAGCGCGGACAAGGCGGGTGTCCGGTATGCGCTCATTATCGGTGAGTCTGAGTTAGCGGAGGGCAAGGTGCTCGCGCGCGAAATGGCGACCAGCGAGCAGGCGCCCGTCCCGCTTGACGAGATTGCCGCCTGGCTGCGCGGCCGGCTGGCGTAGGGGCATCTCGCATGGCGCCACCCCCCACCCGCATCGGCCTGCTGATCCACCCGAAAAAGGCGGAGAGCGCGCCGCTGGCCGAAGAGATGCGCGCTTTCCTCGAAGCCCGCGGCTGCGCGGTCTGGATCGGCTCTGCCTGGGACGAGCCTGAGGCGCTCGCCAACATCGAGGAGCTCGACCTGCTCGTCACCCTCGGCGGCGACGGCACCATGCTCCGCGCCGCGCGCATCGGCGCGCGCGACGGCGTGCCTCTCGTCGGCGTTAAGCTCGGCAAGGTCAGCTTCCTCGCGGAGATCGCGCCCGACGACTGGCAGCGCCCGCTCGGCCAGATCCTCGCCGGCGACTACTGGCTCGAAGAGCGCATGCTGCTCGACGCAGCGGTCACCCGCGCGGGCGAGTTGCCCGTCAATCACTCCTACCTTGCGATCAACGACGTGGTCATCAGTCGCGCCGGCCTCGCCCGCATCGTCACCGTGACCACCTGGGTCGACCAGAACTATCTGACGACCTACCGCGCCGACGGCGTCATCGTCTCGACGCCCACCGGCTGCACCGGCTACGCGCTTGCCGCCGGCGGACCCATTCTGCCGCCCGAGTTGAAAAACCTGCTCGTCCTGCCCATCTGCGCGCACCTGAGCCTGGACCGGCCCGTCGTGCTGGCCCAGGGCGCCACCGTCACGCTGGAGGCGCACGCCGACTACGCGCCCATCCTCACCGTCGACGGGCAGTTCGAGATCTCGCTCGCCGAGGGCGATCGCGTCGAGGTCAAGGCCAGCAAACACGTCTCGCGCTTCGTCCACGTCCAGGACCGCGCCTATTTCTACCGGACGCTCATGGAGCGTCTCCGCTGGCGCGGATAAGTCTTTGCCACCGAGGCCACAGAGCGCGCAGAGTCTCTGCGTCCTCTGTGGCAAAAATGAAGAGGAAGTATGACCGAACCGGCACCCACACCCATCTACTGCGCTAACCATCCTGGCCGCGAAACCGGGCTGCGCTGCCACCGCTGCGACAAGCCCATCTGCTACGAGTGCGCCATCAAGACGCCGGTCGGGCAGATTTGCAGCGACTGTTACAAGTCCGCGCGCGCCAAGTACTACAACGGCGAAGTGTACGATCTCCCCATCGGCATCGCCATCGGCTTCATCATGGGCGGGTTAATCGGCGCGCTCTCGTATCTCTTTCTGGGCCGCATCCCGTTTCTCGGCTTCATCATCGCCTTTATCGCGGGACCGGCCGCGGGCGGCGCAGTAGCGGAAGTCCTCCGCCGCGGGTTGCGCCGTCGCCGCGCGCAGGGCATGAAACCCGGCGCCACCATCGCTTTCGTCGTCGGCTTCCTGGCCGCAGGCTTCTTCCTGGTCGGCTTCCCGAGCATGTTCTTTTTCTGGAGCGCGCTGCTTTTGGGCGCATTGGCCGCCAGCACGCTCTACGCAAGACTCTTGTAACGAAACAGGTCGAGGATCGTACAGGCAGGTAAAATGCAAGCAGTTTCGGGCAGGCTCCCCGCAACGTTTGCGGCGCTGAAACACCCGAATTACCGGCGTTGGTTTGTCGGCCAGGTGCTCTCGCTGATGGGCACCTGGATGCAGTCGGTGGCGCAAGGTTGGCTCGTCTACGAGCTGACAGGCTCGCGGCTCGCGCTCGGGGCCATCTCGTTCGTCGGCACCCTGCCCGCGCTCTTTCTCATGCTGCCCGCCGGCGTCGTCGCTGACCGCGTGCCCAAGCGCAAGCTCCTCATCGTCACCCAGGCGTCGATGATGGTCTTCGCCGCCGTGCTCGCGCTGCTCGCGTGGACCGAGACGCTGCAGGTGTGGCATATCGGCGTGCTGGCGTTCCTGCTCGGCGTGGCGAACTCGTTCGACGCGCCGGCCCGGCTGGCCCTCGTCAGCGAGTTGGTCGAGGACCGCCAGGATTTGCAGAACGCCATCGCGCTCAACGCGACGATGTTCAACCTTGCGCGCGTCATTGGCCCGGCCATCGGCGGCCTGGTGCTCGCCGGCTTCGGCGCAGCATGGTGCTTCGCGCTCAACGCGGCCAGCTTCCTCGCCGTGCTGATCGCCCTGCTCCTCATGGTGCTGCCGCGCGACGTCGGCCACCAGACCAACCGCCGCATGTTCGCGGACATCGGCGAGGGCGCGAGCTTCGTCTGGCGTCATCCGGTCGTCCGCCCGCTCATCCTGCTGGTCGGCGTCGCATCCGTGTTCGGCTTCTCTTATGCCGTCCTGCTGCCCGCCTACGCCAGCGACGTGCTCAAGGTCGACGAGGCCGGCTACGGCCTGATGAACGCCGCGGTGGGCATTGGCGCGCTGACCGGCTCGGTCACGATGGCCAGCCTCGCGCGCCGCGGCAGCAAGGGCCGCCTGCTCACGTTCGGCAGCCTGCTCTTTCCCACCGCCCTGCTCGGGCTCGCGGCCGTCCGCAACTACTACGCGGCGCTCGTCTGCCTCATGCTGGTCGGGCTCGGCTTCGTCAGCCAGAACGTGCTCGCGAACACGCTCGTCCAGACGCTCTCGCCGGACGCGCTCCGCGGCCGCGTCATGAGCTTTTACTCGTTCATGTTTTTCGGCACCGCGCCGTTTGGGGCACTGCTTGCCGGAGCGTTGGCCCAGCGATTCGGATCGAGCGCAGCCATTGTGATCGGCGCGTCGATCACCTTGCTCTTCTCGCTCGGCGTCATCATCTTCGCCCCCGTCGTGCGGCGAAGCTAGAATATTGCCATGCTCAACGAATTACGCATCCGTGACCTCGCCATCATCGACCGGCTCGAGCTGGCCTTCGGACCCGGCTTCAACGTGCTCACCGGCGAGACCGGCGCAGGCAAATCCATCATCATCGACGCGGTGAACTTGCTCCTTGGCGACCGCGCCTCGCAGGAAGTGGTCCGCGCGGGCGCGGAACGCACCGAGGTCGAGGGAACCTTCCGCATCCCGCCGCCCGTGGCCGAGCGCCTCGCGCCCGTCCTCGCCGAGCACGGGCTCGAAGGCGACCAGCCGGACGAGCTCGTCCTCGCGCGCGAGGTGCGCGCCAACGGCCGCTCTGTCGCTCGCATCAACGGCCGCTCCGTCACCACCGCGCTGCTATCCGAAATTGGCAACCTCCTCGTCGACGTACACGGCCAAGGGGAGCACCTCTCCCTGCTCCAC
>JALOOB010000301.1 GCA_025454635.1 Anaerolineae bacterium | reverse complement strand
CGCCGCGTCCAGCGGTTGGCCGGGTGAGCGCAGCACCTCATGCACGATCGGGGGCGCGACGCGCGGGGCAGGTCCCGCCGCAGCCCGCTGGAGCGTCGTCTCCCGCTTCTTCTTGCAGCCCTCGCACTCCCCGCCGGACGCGTGATTTCCGCACGCGCATTGGCGCTGGAGCACCGTCTGCTGAACGGGTGTTGCGACGACGCCTGCTTGCTTAGGTTCCACTACCGAATTGCGCATGACAAAATACTCTCCGCGCGTCACTTCGCGCTTTTTCCGAGCCTACCGGACCTCCCGAAAACGTGATCCGCGATACGGCATTCGCAGATCGTCACCCGAATGAAGAGTCTCAGGTGAATCGGTTGCATAGCCACGTAGCCAATAGAGCCGAACCCCCCAATGGAGAAGGATCTTGACCACCTCGCCGTAATCAGGATCACCCATGTGCTGCGCGAAACGAGTGTCAACTGCAACTTCGGCGGTGTGTCCTCTTCGGCGGAACAGTTGCAGGATACGTGCTTGCGCAGCGGGGGGAACATCCTGAATCACATACCGCGTATACGGAATGCCGAACAAAGACGGCGGCATATGATTGATCCACGCGTTTCGCGTGTAGTAGTCCTTGTAGAGATTCAGCTCATACTCCTGTTCGAAGTCCTGGATCACCTGAGCCGAATAGGTTGGTTGTGGACCAAGCGCGGACTGGACCAGTTGCAAAACCTGACTGCGGTATTGAGGGTTCTGTCCGATCCGTTCCACTATTGCCCGTATTGCGGTTCTTTCCTGCTCGATCCGCTGTGCTCCTTCGGTATCGAAACGACTCAACGTGTCGAGGCCGGTGACAGCCGCAAGTTGATTCGGAGCTGCGCCGCCTCCGACCTGACTCTGGGAAAACACGCCCGCTGCGCCGCGCTGCGCGACCACTCCGGCGATTGTAGCTAGGCGCGATCCACCCGTGGCTAACAAGAGTCCCTGCGAAAGGCGGTCGAAAATTGTAACGACAGCACCGGCGCCCGGTAGAATCCCCAGGGCAATACGAATCAGTTGATACGTTACGTTGGCCGCCAGCCGGTCAGGGACGATTGTCGAGATCTCGGCAAACCGATTGAGAGATCGATGCGCGGCCTCGGACAAGTCGTCCTGAATGCGAGCCGCAGTGGAATAGAAGTCGGTTACATAGGTCTGAGCATTTGTGTAATCCTGCGCCACCGTTTCCGCTTCTGCGTGCGCGCTCTGAACGGAGCTTTGAGTCGCAGCAGGCGATTGAGATTCCGGATCGCGCTGTAAAGAGATGCTACTCGATGGACGGACTCCCGTCTGCTGCATGACGTGGGTGAGTTCGTGCGCCAGCAGCCGTGCGCCGCGCCGCGTATGAGGAGCAAACTGTCCCTCGCCAAACACGATGCTGTGACCAACGGTGTAAGCCCTCGCGCCGACTGCGCGAGCTGATTCAGCAGCCGGGCCGCCGGTATGGATACGAACATGTTCAAGGCTCAAACGATTCGCTGTTTGCATCATGGGCTGCCGCATTACACCGTCGGCAACTGTATCCGCTTGCTGCTCCAACTGGTTGCGCAGCGCTCCAATGTTTAGTGGCTCTTGCGCATGAGGACTGGGCGTTAGATGCACCGCCGCGTCCAGCGGTTGGCCGGGTGAGCGCAGCACCTCATGCACGATCGGGGGCGCGACGCGCGGGGCAGGTCCCGCCGCAGCCCGCTGGAGCGTCGTTTCCCGCTTCTTCTTGCAGCCCTCGCACTCCCCGCCGGATGCGTGCTGCCCGCACGCGCATTGGCGCTGCAAAACGCCGGCAACCCGGGACTGAGCGGGAACTGATCCCGTTGAGACGCCCTTTTGAACCGATCGGGCAGTTTCGTTCACCTACCGCCTCCGTCATTTGCCCACCGGCGCCGGAATAGCCGTCGACGCCGTGAGAATCACCATGTACACCCAATAGGCCATTGCCAGCAGCGGGAACCATGCCGCCAGCTTGGTTGGGCTAAACAGATTGCTGCGCCACTGGTACAGCCAGTGATACCAGGGCTGGGCGATCACCGTATCCTCACGGCCGACCGAAACGTAGTTCATGAGCTTGATTTGGCCCGCGATTTCCTCGCCTGCCGTCCTCACTTGAGTCCGATAGATTTCGACAAGATGCCGGTCCTGAGCGCCAAACGCGTACCAGACGAAGGCCGAGACAAGTCCGACGCATGCCAACGCGGGCGCCTGCGGAATGAAGCCACCCTTATCCTTGAGCCACACCCACAGCGCAGCCGAGATACCCGCCTGGAGCACCAGGAAGAAGTTGAAGCGGTTCCACATACGGGTAAAGTGGTTAGTAAGGTACCCAATCTTGAGCTCGTAGTCCTTCTTTTGAAACTCCAGCCGTTCTTTCGGCAGATCCAACATCTTCCTCGTCTCCATCGTGTTTTTGCCGGCAAGCACTCCTGTGGCCGTTGCTTGGGTCTCCGATCGGACGCTCATTCAAGTGCCCCCGATGCCGCCATAAATCGACTGCGCGATCTGCGCGCCCACCTGCGTGGGGCTGCCGCCGGGCGCCACCTGGATGGCTGCCCCGCGCGCCGCCGGGAGCGCTCCGCCTTCCCGCCAGCTGCTGCCCATGCCGCGCTCGGCGAACAAACGCGCAAGCTCCGCCTCGACGGCTGCCTGCACGAGCGGCGCGTGCCCCGGGGCGAGCGGGAGCCCGTCGAGCACGAGGCGGTCGATGCGCAGCGAGATGCTCATGTAAGCTCCTTCGCGCCTGCCGGCTTCACGACCGCAGATGGCAGGCGAAAGTCCGATGCGTTGGCCGGCCGGTTCAGCTTGTCGTATTCGGCGCGGGCCGCTGCCAACAGATGCGACATGGTGACGGGCGAGTTTTCGCGCGCAGCCATGAACGCCGCGGCGAGTGCCACGATCTGGATGCTGCCGCCGGTCAGGTTGAGGCGCGCCATGCGCGTGAAGTCCACGCGCTCGGCCTCGAGCCGGGCCAACTCGTCGGGGGGGAGCTCACCTCGCTCCACAGCCGTTCGCGCCTTTTTCAGGAACTCATCGTCAACGATGTCGGTCTCGGGCGGGAACACGCGCTCCCAGATCTTCTGCCGCTCGGCAGGCCCGGGGAACGGGAAGTTCACGATGAACCGCAGGCGGCGCATGAAAGCCACATCGAGCGCGCTCTTCATGTTGGTTGCGAGGATCGCCAGGCCACCGTACGCCTCCATGCGCTGGAGCAGGTAGTTGATCTCGATGTTGGCATAGCGGTCGTGGCTGTCCTTGACCTCGCTGCGCTTGCCGAAGAGCGCATCCGCCTCGTCGAAGAAGAGGATCGCGCCCCCGTCCTCCGCCGCGTCGAACAGCCGGCGGAGGTTCTTCTCGGTTTCGCCGATGTACTTGCTGACCACGGCCGACAGGTCGATGCGGTACAGGTCGAGCTTCAATGCGTTGGCGATCACCTCCGCGGCCATCGTTTTGCCGGTGCCGCTCTCACCGGCGAAGAGGGCGCTGATGCCGAGGCCACGGTTCATGCGCTTGCTGAAGCCCCAGTCCTCGTACACCAAGGCCCGATGCCGCACCTGGTTTGCGATCTCGCGCAGCAGCCGGCCGGGTTCCTCCGGCACAACGAGGTCATCCCAGGTCGCCTTCGCGTTCAGACGTTGAGCGAGCGTATCGAGGCGGGGCCGGGTTTTGCTGCGGCTTACTTCCCAGACCGAATCGGGGCGCTCGGGGTCCGCCTCATGGGCAATGGCGACGACCTCGGGCAGGTCAAAGTTGAATTGCGATGCCAGGGCGTCGGCCACTGCCGAGTCGCCCAGTTCCTCCTGCCAGGCATCCCGCTGCTCCGAGAGGGTTGGCTTACCCACGTCGACGGTGAAGCTGCCGGCAGCCAGCTCGGGGAGCGCCTCGCGGACGGCCAGGAAGAGGAGGCTGTTGGACTGCGAAGCACGCGTCAGGAAGCGGTCCAGGCTGCGCTGGGACTCGGGCGAGTCTTGCGACTGCGCGTCAATGTAGAGCGCAAGCGGCAGCAGCAGGCTTTCCCGCTGCCAGAGCCGGGTGAACAGGTCGAGATCGCCCGCGGCTGCGGGCAGTTCGTCGGCCGAAATCGCATAGAGCCGGCGGCGAGCGCTGGCGGCAGTGTAGTGCGCAATCAGCCGCTTGCTGCTGTTGTCGGCCCCCAGAAGTTGGGCGACGGGTGGCGGCAGGCCCGACGGTGTTCGCCGCCAGTGCCACAAGATTTCTTCCGCGGTGTCCGCCTGGGAGTAGCTCAACAGAGGCTCGCCCCACAGTTCCGTGAGCAGATTCGCAAGCCGGTCATCGAGCGCATTCAGACCTTTAACATAATTGGTGATGCGTTCGTCGGCTCGGAGCGCGCTTACGGTTAAGGGCGTCGCGTTTGGCTGGCTAATCTCAATCAGGCGCCAATCGCGTAGCGGCCGGTGTGGCGCGAGCGCATCCCACGCGGCATCCGCAAAGAGCGCGAGCGCGAGGCTGAAGGTCGGGTATGGACGGTTCGGATCGCCCTCCGGTGTCCAGCTCCATCGCGACACATAGCAACAGAGTGTCGCGCTCGAACTCAGTGAGCTTGAGGGCCTCCGCGAGGAGGACGAGCGCAGGGGCCGTCTCGGCTCCCTCGGCTGTGGAGGCGCGCTCGGCCTCTGCCTCGGCGACCCGCCGCGCGTAATCCATATCCGCAGACGCCGGCAGCGCGATCACCGGCGGCGCCAAAGGGAGCGGCGCTGGTGGGATCACAACAGGCTCTTCATCCTCGCGGCGGCCGAATAACCAGCCTCGCCGCGCGCCGCGCGGTTTGACAGACGACGCAGTGGGCGAAGCGCTGACGGTTGCCGATTCCGCGACAGGTTGAGGGACAGGCGAGGCCGACTCGCCGTCGCCCGACAGCACGCGCGGGGCCGGCATCGGCTCGTTCCCGGCGCCGCCCGTCTCAGCAAGGTGGTGCAGCTTGAACCGCAGCCACTTGAGCGAGGCCGAAAGGTACCGGCTGTTCTGCTCCTGCCAGGTCTCGATGTCCATGGTCGCCCTCAGGTGATGTTGATCGTTCGCTGCGAGTCGAACTTCGGCCGCTTCTTGTCGCTGGCGTCGATGAAGACGCCTTCGACGTTGTCGACTCTCAGCCGAACCGGGTAGAGGCCCGGCTGAATCCCGGCGAGATCGAAGTCTAACTGGCTCGCGTTGGCCGTAATCGCCTGCGCCGGGCGCGCGGTCGACCCCACGATCAATTCTACAAGTTGGCCTGGCCGAACTTCCGGCGTAACATCGAGCGTCACGAGGCCGGCAGGGAAATTGCCCGGCAGCGGGGTTGTGATGCGCGCGGCGACGAGGAGCGGCAGTTCGTTCGATGCGCGCGCCTCGTCTCTTTTGCCGGTCGGATTGACGCGCACCGCCAGCCGGTAGAGCCCGGCGGGCAAGTTGGCGGGATCGTTCGGCACCGTGAACTGGACGCGGAGGTCGTCTCGATCCGCCGGAGGAATGGGCGTTTCGGCCTCGAGGCCCCACCGATCGTTGGTTAGCAGCACGGCCACCTCGACTGAGGCGGGGTCGCCGCTCTCGCCGGCGAAACTGTGGCCCTCGACCATGGCCGCGGCGCCGAGTTCCGCCGCAAGGGCGTTGCCGGGAAGCGCGAGGCGTTTTGCTGTGGGGTAGGGCGGCACGAGTTCGGCGATGGCCCGCGGGCCGCGGTCATCCTCACCCTGGGTCAGGACCGGCAACGCCGTTCGGGCGGGCTGGTTCGCCTGGATCAACACTGCCGTCACCAGGTAGCCGGCCGAAGGGCGGAACTTGGCCTGGAAGGCGGTCCAGAGCTTGGACATCTCCTCGGTCGACAGCGTTTCCGGCGAAATCTTCAGGTACTCGATCTGCTCGGCCAACCCCGATTGTCCCAGGGCCATCTCCACCGCGTCGCCGCTGCCGCCAGGAAATGTCCGGCGGATGTAGTCGCGCGATAGGAAGGGGACCTCGTGCAGCACCTGCATACCGTAGCCCAGCAGCGCCTCGGACGAGAACTCCTCGGCGCCGTACGCGGACAGCAGATAGTGCAAGTCAAGGGCGAGCGGCTGGTTAGTCAGCCGGTCGCCTTTCTGGTCGCGCACGGGGAGCGATTCATTGCGCAGCCCCGGATTCGGCGTGACCCGGTAGAGGAAGAGGTTCAACTGGGCCGGTTCGTTGGTCCCGGTCTGCACCAGGTCCGGATGTTGCACGGTGACGGTGTTCGCAGCGCCGCCGAAGATTGACAGATCTACGCCACCCAGGCCGTTCGTGATAAGCCTGCGCAGCACAGCGCTGACGGCAGCAAGCGCAAACGGGCCACTCATCGCTGGTCTCCGTTTCTCTGGCTCATGTAGGCTTCGAGGGTGAGCTTCGGGCCGGGTCGCGGTTTCGCAGGCGCTGCTGTAGCAGGAGGAGGCGTTGCGCGCACTTCGACCCGACCGATGGAGATGTGAATGTCCGGGGCCGCGGGTGGCGGCGGCTCGGCGCCGCGCGCCTGCCGGACATCGGCCCGCGAGACGGCGCCCTCGGACTGGCCGCCCCGGTCACGGCGCGCGCGGACCACCCGCGCATGCGCCACGAACGGGCGTCCCGGTTCCAGCCGAGCAGTTTCGGAGGGCGCCGGGCCGCCGGTTTCATGCGCCTCATCCCGCGCCGCGGCCGGAAGCTGCGCAAGGTCGAAAACCACGGCGGACCTTGGCGACGGCTGCGGTTCGAGCGCGCGGTCGACGCTCGCAAATGAAGCGCCGCGTGGGCTGCTGCCCGGCTCAATGCTCTCGTCTTGCCGGTCCGGCGCCATCCGTCTGCGGCTCACGAGGCCGGGCAGCGGCGGCAGAGAGACGGCCGCACCGTCTAGCGCAGCGCGACTTGCCTCGCCATACGGAGCGCGACGCGCCTCGCCATATGTCTCGGTCGTCACGTCGCGGTCGATCTGCTTGTCCGTGGCTGTGGGGGCGCGGCGCAGCCCGCCTGTCGCATCGCGTATTGTCGCCAGACCGGCGGGGCGGCTGAGAGCATCGACCCTTCCGACTTGCGGGCGTAGGATGGGGGCGAGAGCCGAGGATGGCGCTGCGCTCGTCCCGGCTAAGTGAAGGGTCTGCCCCTCCCCATCATCGACGTCAGACGATTCGAGACCGTCGATGGACCCACTCCCCTGGCGCAAGACGGCCAACTGCCCGCCAAGCGCGGCCGGCGACGCATGCCGCTCCACGCGACTCTCGCCCAACCGGCGGTCTCCGGTAACCGTCTCGCGCGGGTTTGCAGGCGGCGCGGACCGGCGCGGCGCAGCGGCCGGCGCCTCTTCCGGCAGACTGTCGCGGGCGGGTGAGAGCGCGTGGTTGGAGACCTCCGCGCGCAACCCGGTCGACCTGGGCGGCTGTGATCTGCCCGGCGGCGCGGCCAACTCGGCCTGCCATGATTCGGCGTCGATCTCAAGACCTTCCAGGTCCTGCTGCATCCCCGTCCCGGGCGACTCAGGCTCGAAGAGCGAAGCCCGCCGAGGCGCGATGCCGCCCGTTCTGCCCAACGCGCGGGCAGCGAGGACGCCCAGATAGTCGGTCATATGACCATCTCCCGGTAAAGCCCGCGACGCCGAGCGGTCATGTCGAGGATGGCGCGCTCACTCCAACCGTACGCCGATGCGAGCAGGTGAACTTCGTTGAGCGTCCGCATGGCCCAATCGTCGATCTCCTGCCATAGATAGGGAAAGACATCGAAGGACTGCAGCCAGTGGTGGCCGCAGCCCGGGCAGTCGAGCGCGAGCTGCACGTTTGCCTGCGGGTCAGCCCGCTCCATCTGTTCGACCAGTGCGCGCTCCACCGGTTCGGGCAGTTCATGCGCGCCGCGGCCTTCCTCGCTCTCCACGTCGAGCACGCAGCGCAGCAGGAGCGCGCGGCGAGCGTCGTCTACACTGCGGTGACTGGCCACCGCGAGCAGGTCAAGGCTGTTGGGCAGGCGGAACCAGACCCGGCAGCTGTCCAAGGCGATTTCAAGGGCATCGCTTTCGTGGGGTGGCGGCAGGGCACGGATGTCTTCCACCCGGAAGCTGAGCTCGATCGGCTCGCCACAGGCAGGGCAACTGCCGACACCCGTGAACGTGGGACCGAAGAGGGCCTGGCGCAAGGTAAGCAAGTACGCGTCGCGCTCGCCGATGCTGGTCTCTCCGAACGTTGTGAGGGCAATCTCGGGCCACGCGGTGTTGAGCAGGAGCAGCGCCTTGCGAACAGGGTGCAGGCTCGCGCCGTCTTCCCACGCTTGCAGCAGTTCAGCCGCCGAAATGTCCATAGCCGCCACCTTGGGTCGCCGCTACGCTCAGCCGGGCTCGAGGAAGGTGGGCTCAGACGGCTCGACCACTTCGTAGTCGCGCTCCCAGCCCTCGTTCTCGAGCTTGATCGTCTGGATCAGGACCGCGTTGGCGTTGGCGTCGAGGTCGGCCTGCGCCTGGAACTCGGACACCCAGCAGCGGTAGACCTTGTAAGCGATGACGAGTTGTCCCGCTTCGTTGTAGACCTCGATGATGACATCCTTGCGGAAGTCTTTCAGTGACACCTCAGCGCCGAGGCCGGAACCGTAGTTCCAGACCTTGTTCGCCCACTGCTCGAACTCCTTGTCGTGCGTCACCCCGCGCTCCAGCGTGATGGCGTCGTACTCGGTGCGGCCGGGCGACTTGCGGCTGCTGCTTGGGTCGCCGCCCTCGCGGTGCTTCACGACCTCGGTGGTGCGCTTCAGCAAGCCGATCTTGCTCACGCCGGCGACGTACTTGTTGTCCCACTTGATCCGGAACTTGAAGTTCTTATACGGATCGAAGCGACTGGCGTTAACGGTAAACTGCGCCATGAGTCACACCTCCTAGCTTGCGCTCTGACCGGCCATTTGCTGAATCTGGACGACGACGAACTCGGCGGGTTTGAGGGGCGCGAAGCCCACACGGATGTTGACGATGCCGCGATTGATGTCACTCTGCGTCGTCGTATCCTTATCGCACTTGACGAAGTAGGCCTCGCGCGGCGAGGCGCCCTGAAACGCGTGCTGGCGGAACAGGTCCTGCATGAA
>JALOOB010000548.1 GCA_025454635.1 Anaerolineae bacterium | reverse complement strand
GAGCGAGTAGAGGTTTGTTCCGCCGACCAGCTTCATGTCGGCCGACAACTCCCGGCCATCGACCGTCACCCGGCCGTGGTGGTCGATGTCGATCTCGTAAACCTGGTCGTTAACCGTGGCGAAATACTTCATCCCGAATTCCCCTTCTCACCACAACGGCACGAAGAAACCAAGCGACACCAAGTCTCATCAAGCCTTTGTGTCTCTGTGTCTTTGTCGGCCCGACGTCTTCCACGGCGACACCTTCACCCCCGAATCGTCGCACGGCGAGCCGAACAATACGGCCTGCTGTTCCTTCTCATGCTGCGCGAGGGTGGCGGCAATTGCGGCCACCTGCGCCAGGTCGCGGCTCGGCGCGGATGCCAGCTTGAAACCGTCCGGGCCGTCCACGAACGCAGTGTCGAACTGACCCCATTGGAAGCGCGGGGAGTCCATCACCTGCTGGTGGAAGGGAATAGTCGTGTGGATGCCGCCGACGCGGTACTCCGCCAAGGCGCGGCGCATGCGGAGGATGGCCTCCGGCCGTGTCTCGCCCCACACGACCAGCTTGGCAAGGAGCGGGTCATAGTACAGGCTCACGTCCCAGCCCGCATAGACGCCCGTTTCGAGGCGCACGCCCGGCCCGGTCGGCTCGATCAGGCTCGTAATGCGCCCGGCTTCGGGCAGGAAGTTGTTGTACGGGTTCTCCGCGCTGATGCGGCACTCGATCGCGTGCCCGTTGAATTTGACGTCCTTCTGCTTCCACCGCAGCTTGCGCCCGCCGGCCAGCGCGAATTGCTCCTTGACGATGTCGATACCCGTAATCAACTCAGTCACCGGATGTTCGACCTGGAGCCGCGTGTTCATTTCCAGGAAGTAGAAGTCGCCCGCGCGGTCGAGCAGGAATTCGATCGTGCCTGCGTTGGAGTAGTTGACGGCCTGCGCCGCGCGCACGGCAATCTCGCCCATTCTCTGCCGCAGCTCGGGCGTCACCGCGACGGACGGCGCCTCCTCGATGAGCTTCTGATGGCGGCGCTGAATGGAGCACTCGCGCTCGCCGAGGTAGATGCAGTTGCCGTGGTTGTCGGCCAACACCTGGATCTCGATATGCCGCGCTTTCGTGATCAGCTTTTCCAGGTAGATGTTGTCGTCGCCGAACGCGTTTTTCGCCTCCCGGCGCGCGGCAGCCAGCGCGCGCAGCAGCTCATCCGGCTCATGCACCTGGCGCATCCCTTTGCCGCCGCCGCCGGCCGAAGCCTTGACGAGGATCGGGTAGCCAATCTCCTCCGCGGCCTTGATCGCGTGCGCGTCGCTCAGTCCTGCGCACGGCTCGCAGCCGGGCGCGGAATCGCTGCCGGGCACGACCGGCACGCCCGCCTCGATCATGCGCCGCCGCGCCATCACCTTATCGCCCATTGCGTGGATGGCGGCGGGCGAGGGACCAACCCACGCAATGCCCGCGTCCATGACCGCCTGCGCGAATTCCTGCCTCCGCGCCGGAACGCTTCGCCACCTCGATGAGCGCAGGAATATTCAGGTAGCTTTCGCGCGCAGGGGGCGGGCCGATGCGATATGCCTCGTCGGCAAACCGCACATGCAGGGCGGCGCGGTCCGCGTCCGAGTAGACCGCCACCGCCTTGACGCCGCGCTCCTGGCAGGCTCGAATGACGCGGACCGCTATTTCTCCCCGGTTGGCCACTAATATCTTATTGAACACTCGCGCCTCGCTTCAATACGACCCTAACCACAAAGAAGCTAAGAACCGAAGTTCCACAAAGACCTTTCGTGTTACTTTGTTTCTTTGATTCTTGGTGGTTACCGTCCCGGCCTACAACGGGATGTTCCCGTGCTTCTTGGGCGGATTCGTGTCCCGCTTGTTTTGCAGCATCTCCAGCGCATTAATCAGCCGGGGGCGCGTCTCCTTCGGCTCGATCACCGCGTCGACGTACCCGCGCGACGCGGCCACGTACGGGTTGGCGAACTTCTCGCGATATTCCGCCACCAGTTTCGCCTTCGTCTCGTCCGGCGTTGCCGAGGACGTGATCTCGCGGCGGTAGACAATGTTCACCGCGCCGTCCGGCCCCATCACCGCGATCTCCGCCGTCGGCCAGGCAAGGTTGATGTCGCCCCGCATGTGCTTGGAGGACATCACGCAGTAGGCTCCGCCATACGCCTTGCGCGTGACCACGGTCAGCTTGGGCACCGTGGCCTCCGCGTAGGCATAGATCAGCTTCGCGCCGTGGCGGATGATGCCGCCATGTTCCTGCGTCGTGCCGGGCAGGAAGCCGGGCACGTCCACGAAAGTGACGATGGGGATGTTGAAGCAGTCGCAGAACCGGACGAAGCGCGCGGCCTTGACGCTCGCATTAATGTCCAGCACGCCCGCCAGCACCGCGGGCTGATTCGCCACGATGCCGACCACCCGGCCGTCGAGCCGCGCATAGCCGATGACGATGTTTCCCGCGAAGTTCTGCATGACTTCGAGGAACTCGCCGTTATCCACGACTTTTGTGATCACATCTTTGATGTCGTAGGGTTTGTTGGGCTCTTCGGGCACGACCGCGTTGAGCGCCTCGTCGGTGCGGAGCGGGTCGTCCTCCGAGCGGACGAACGGCGGGTCTTCCATGTTATTTGAGGGGAGGTAGGAGAGCAGCCGCTGCGTAAGAAAGATGGCATCTTCTTCGCCGTCCGCTGCGAAGTGCGCCACGCCCGACGTCGACGCGTGGACGAGCGCGCCGCC